>DATKEJ010000180.1:0-3204 GCA_035512315.1 Rhodothermales bacterium
CACGTAAAGCTCATCTCCGAGATCGATGTCCGATAGCTCCCATCTCAGGAAAGGCTCTCCGAATCTGGCCACCGACATGATATACCTGTCGCCTGTCCGTTCGAGCTGAATAACGTCAGGGGCCCGCAAAGTGGACTGGACCTCTTCCGTGCCGGCGCCCTTTTCTCTCCGATACTGGAGGGACGTGAGGCCGTCGCCGTGGACGGCGGCGTCCACGTACGGGGAATCGGGCTCGAGGCCGGAGCGGGCAATCCATCCAAGCTTCCGATGCTCGTTCACACCCTCACCCTCAAAATGGGCGTGAGCCCGAACGATGAAATCGCCCGTGATGCGCTTCCACACAAACTGGAACTCATCCTCGTCGTACCACATATTTGTCCCCGATCCGACCACGGTGTACTCCTGGCTCAACGGATCGTACGTCGCCGAGCCGGGTATCTCGACGTCGCCGACGTCGCCGTGTCCATCGAACCAGCCGATGGATTGGGAGTTGGCCGCTAGCGTCAGCACAGCGTTGAGCAGGACAAGGGACAGGAGTCTTTTGCCCGCGTTAACTCGCAAAACTCGTTCAAGTTGGTCGTTCATTTCCCCGGAAAATTGATTATGCTTTGAGGAGGGAGCCGTCTCTCCACTGGGCAGACACGAACAGGCAATAGAATACACCATGAGACGCATTCAAATCTTCTACTCATTTCTGATGGCCGCCGCCCTGCTCGTTGCAGGCTGTGCCACGGAAGAACCTACAGACGATACTGACGCTGCGGCGGATACTGCAAGTATGGACATTAACTACACAGGCGATTTTTCGGGGCCGCTGGGCCTCCAACTGTGGAGCATCCGCGAATACATGCAGCAGGATATTCCCGGCACCCTCGCCTGGGTTCGCGAACAGGGCTTCGAGGAAGTAGAGCTGGCCGGGACCTACAACCTCAGTCCGGCTCAATTCCGCGCTCAGCTCGACAGCGCAGGTCTCCAGGCCACCGCCATGCACGCACCGTTCGATCGCATGCGCGACAGCCTGAACGTCGTGCTCGACGAGGCCGAAGCCCTCGGCGTAGAATATGTCGGCGTCGCATGGATTCCTCACGAGGAGGGGCAGCCCTTTACGGTGGACATGGCGCGTGAAACCGCGGCGCGGTTCAATACCTGGGGACAGGCGGCCACGGAACGTGGTCTGAAGTTCTTCTATCACACGCACGGCTACGAATTTGAGCCGGCTTCAGACGGCGAAGTGCCGTTCGACGTGCTCATGGAGGAGACGGACCCCGAGGACGTAACCTACGAAATGGACGTCTTCTGGGTATCGCATCCCGGCGTGGATGCGGCAGCCCTGCTGCGGAAATACCCGAACCGCTGGGCGCTGATGCATATCAAGGACATGAAGGAGGGCACTCCCACCGGCGACTACAGCGGCCACGCGCCTGCTGAGGCGCAGGTCCCCGTAGGATCGGGGCAGATCGACTATGCGGCCGTTCTGGCGGCGGCCGAGGAGGTAGGTGTACGGAGATATTACGTCGAAGACGAAAGCCCCGACCCACGGGGGAATATTCCAACCAGCGTCACCTGGCTGGAAAGCGCGAAGTACTGACCGGGCCGCCTATGCGGCATGCGTATTTACTTGGTCTTCTAGCATTTCTATTCGTGCCCCCTGTCGACGCTCAGATCGTCAGGGGGCGCGTCGTCGATGCATCCAGCGGCCAGCCGATCCCAGGCGTCAACGTGTTTATCGCGCACACGACCCTGGGCGCCGCGACGGACGGAGCGGGACACTACGTCATTTCGGGAGTGCCGTTCGGTCCGAACGAAGTCGCCGCATCGTCCCTGGGCTACCTGCCTGTGTCCCGCCAGATCACCGTCGGGCAGGAAGAAATAACGGTCGATTTCGATCTAGAACCGGTCACGTATGAGCTGACCGGTCTCGAGGTGGCAGCGGAACGCGATCGGGAGTGGGAGCGGCTCTTTGAACTCTTCGAGGAGCAGTTCCTGGGCAACACGCCGAACGCCGGCTCCACCGCGATTTTCAATCCGTACATACTCGATCTGAAACGGGAAGAGGGCCTCCTTACGGCGCGTGCATCGGAACCTCTCGTCATTGAAAACAGCGCCCTCGGATACCGGATCAAGTTCATTCTCAGGAATTTCTCTTTCCACGAGCGAACGAACGAGCTTCGATTGGAGGGCGTCCCATTCTTCGAAGACCTTCCCGGCGACGATCCTACCCGCCAGCGGCGTCGAGAAGAGGCATTTCTCGGATCCATGAGACATATGCTCTGGGCGACGATCCGCGGCCGCTTGAGCGAGGAGGGCTTTCGAATCCATCGGAGAAGCCTCGATCGTATTCCTCCGAGAGATGACTGGACCCGGTTCGAGCCGGCCGTAACCGGACTCACAGGAGGCGATATCGTGAGCGAGACGGGGATCCAGGGCGTCTACAGTCTTCGATTTGACGGACACCTTCAGGTTACCTATCAGAGAAAATCGCGGCCATTTCCGTTTGGCCTCGGCCTGGGACCATCGACGCAGGTATCCTGGCTGAAGCTCCAGGACTTCCGCGCGCTGGTTCAGGACGACGGCACGACTTATCCCGACACGCCCGTGATCGTAGCCGGCTACATGTCGATCCATCGGCTGGCGGAGCTCCTTCCCCGGGACCACGTGCTGCAGCTCGAGCGCACGCTCCTCGAGGGGCCGAAACGGGAGGTCGTCCGGCTCCCCGGCGAAACGGCCTTCCCTCAGGAACCGGGCCTCATCCATCCAGCCGAATCGAGAGCCGCCGAACCTGCCGTGGCGGCGATGAAGGAGCGAAAGTGGCTTCGCGCCGTCGACCTCCTCGACGCCATCCTGAAACACAATCCAGAAGATCTCGAAGCCCGCTACTACCGCGCCATTGCCCACCGGGAGATCGCGAAGTTCAGGGCGGTGCTTCATTTCCAGTATTACGGTCGGGGACTCGACGATTTCGCTTTTCTCTTCGCGCGCGATTCGACGTATCGCGACGCACTGTACCAGTTCGCGCTCTTCAGCCGGGTTGAGCCGATGCTGCTTACGAATCAGATCCGGGTCGAGCTGGAGGATGCGCTTTTGCTCGCTCACAAACAGGCGCGGCTTCGCCCGGATGTCGGCGGGCACGAGTATCATCTCTTCACGCTGTATCGGCGCTTTATCAATAACCGCAATGCGGCTGCTGCGCTGAAATGGCTGGAT
>DATKEJ010000181.1:0-4195 GCA_035512315.1 Rhodothermales bacterium
AGAAGATATCGTATTGCAGGGGATTAACCTTGGAGGTCCGGAGTCCGACGTCGGACCTTGGAGATTGGCACGGTTTTCAACACGTCGACATCCGGTGTGGAGGTATATTTCAAGTTCTACTCAAACGAGACAAATGAATAGAAAATGCTGAACTCGAAATCCTCGGTGCCACCTCCGGTCAATGAGCCGATCCTGCAGTATCGGCCCGGTTCGCCGGAACGAGAAGTGCTCCAAAATACTCTAAAGCAGCTCAAGAACGAGTTCGTCGATATCCCGGTCGTCATTGGCGGGAAGCACATCTACACGGAAAACACCCTCGACGTCAGAGCGCCACACGACCACAAGACGCACCTGGGCCGGCTCCATCAAGTCGGCGAAGCGGAGATCTCGGACGCGATTAGCGCGGCCATGGCAGCCCGGTTGGACTGGATGCGAATGGACTGGCAGGATCGTGCGGCGATCTTTCTCCGCGCCGGAGAGCTTCTCGCGGGCCCGTGGCGGGCGACGCTCAACGCCGCTACCATGCTGTGTCAGAGCAAAACCGCATACCAGGCAGAGATCGACTCGGCGTGCGAGCTGATCGACTTTTTCCGGTTCAACGCTCATTTCATGCAGCGTATCTACGAGGATCAGCCTTTGTCGACCTCCGCGGCGTGGAATCGAATGGAGTATCGGGGCCTGGAGGGATTCGTGTTTGCCGTCACTCCCTTCAACTTCACGTCCATCGGCGGCAATTTGCCCACTGCTCCGGCGATCATGGGAAACACGGTGCTCTGGAAGCCGGCCACCACCGCAGCGTACTCATCCTGGTTCATCTATCGAATTCTCGAAGAAGCAGGCCTCCCGCCGGGGGTAATCAATTTCGTTCCGGGCCAGGGTCGAAGCGTCGGAACACCGACCTTTGCGTCGGAGCACTTCGCAGGCCTTCATTTCACCGGATCCACGTCGACGTTCCAGTTCATGTGGAAGACGATCAGCGAACAGATTGCAAAGTACAGAACCTATCCGCGCATCGTCGGCGAGACCGGTGGGAAGGACTTCATACTCGCCCATCCATCCGCGCATCCGGCCGAAGTGGCCACCGCCATCGTCCGCGGCGGGTTCGAGTATCAGGGCCAGAAGTGTTCGGCGGCGTCGCGCGTCTACATCCCCGATTCGCTTTGGGGCTCGGTACGCGACCACATGGTCGAGCAGCTCGAATCAATAAAGATGGGTCCGGTGGATGATTTCACGAACTTCATGAACGCTGTGATCGACAAGCCGTCGTTTGACAGTATCTCCGGGTACATCGACGCTGCTGCCGCCCGGGACGACGTGGAGGTCGTTTTCGGAGGTGGGCACGATGATTCAGAGGGGTACTACATCGAACCCACCGTTCTCAAGGTATCCGACCCATCGTACAGAACGATGTGCGAGGAGATATTCGGACCGGTCGTGAGCGTGTACGTGTATCCTGAGACAAAGTGGGCAGAGACGCTCAAGCTTGTAGATCAGACCTCTCCGTACGCACTCACGGGGGCCGTTTTTGCGACTGATCGACGGGCGATCTCGCAGGCGACCACTGAACTGGCGGAAGCGGCGGGCAACTTCTATATCAACGATAAACCGACAGGGGCGGTCGTCGGGCAGCAGCCTTTCGGCGGCGCGAGGGCATCGGGGACCAACGACAAGGCGGGCTCCTTCCTGAATCTGGTCCGGTGGGTATCCGCCCGATCTATCAAGGAGACTTTCGCTCCGCCGCGTCACTATGCGTACCCGTTCATGGAGCCTGACCTGGACTGATCCAGGCAATCGGCAGCGCGACGGCCACGCCAACCACGCACGGTTCGGATCATGCTTGCTTTGGATCGAGAGTCCGGAGTGCCCTTGGGGGAGCAGCTGGTTCGCCAGCTGCGCTTCGAGATCGCGACGGGACGCTACGAGGTTGGAGATGTGTTGCCATCCACCCGGACGTTGGCGAAACGTCTTGAGATCTCTTTTCACACGGTCAGAAAGGCGTATCACGAGCTGGCACAGCTCGGCCTGCTTCAGCCGAAGGGAGGCAGCGGATACGTCGTTATGCAGACAGCCGGCGAGACGCGTTCCGATCGTCTCGAGGCGGGCGCGGCGGTCGCGCAGGAGGCGGTCCAGCGATTGGTCGGGCTCGGACTGAACGACATCGAGGTCGAAATGGTGTTCCTCGAGCAGCTGGCGCAGCTCGATCAGCAGAAAGGCGTACCCGAGATCATTTTTGCAGCCGCGTATCTGGAACTAGCTCAGCGATGCAGCGAACTGATCGAACAGGCCGTCTACCTTCCTGTAGAGCCCGTTGTCGTGAGCGACCTCCACCGCTATCCGGGAGCCGAGTACGTGATTGCGCCCTTCGCAAGCCTGCAGACCGTGCTCCAAGCGTCACCCGAAGCACATACGCTCGGGATAAACGTCTTCTATTCTCATGAGCTTCAGGAGTCGCTGGCTCATCTAATGCCCCATAACACCGTAGGAATCGCGGCCCTCGATCCGACGAGCGTCGAACCGATCATGATCGACATTCGGCGTCAGTCGGGATTTTCCGGTCAGGTTTTCGGTCTATCGGCGCAGGCCGACGCTGCGGAATTCAGGAGCCTCCTCGAGCAGATCGACTTGCTCCTTTACACCCACCAGGCGCGCCGGCGCGTCATACCGAGGCTCGCGGGGCGACCAAGCGTCGAACTCGATCCGCGCATCGCCGTCGAGTCACTCGACGTGCTCAGACGTACTTTTGCCTCCAGGTGAGGCCGCGAGTTCGGATTCCTGCGTTAAGTCGTCGTCCGGCACCTCAGGGGGAGGTGCTTCGGAGGCAGGCGCTTCCGCTGACGCTGTGATCTCGTCTTGACCCGGATATTTGACACGGAAGTGATGTATCCCCGAAAGCATTGACAGAAGCGTCGCGCGGATCGTATTGATATCCGCGAACGTAAGCGGACAGTGATCAAGCTGGCCGTCCGCAATCCTCGCTTCGAAGATCGAGTTGACCATCGATTCAAGTTTCCGCTGGGTCGGCTGCTCAATACTGCGCGATGCTGCTTCCACTGAGTCAGCCAGCATCACGATGCCGCTTTCACGCGAATTCGGACGCGGACCGGGATACCGAAACTCACCCTCCGCCGGCGGTTGCTCCCCTTCTTCCGTCATCTGAAGCGCTTTGTTGTAGAAGTACTCCATCCGCGCGGTGCCGTGATGCATCGTGATGAAATCAAGAACCACATCGGGAATCCTCTCCTGTTGCCCGAGGTCGATCCCGTCCCTTACATGGCTTCCGATGATGAGCGCGCTCATTCTCGGTTTCAGCCGGTCATGAGGGTTGTACCCGGATCGCTGATTCTCCACGAAGTACTCAGGCTTCTGCATCTTGCCGATGTCGTGATAAAGCGCGCCAACACGAGCCAGGAGTGCATTCGCACCGATCGCGTCGGCGGCAGCTTCTGCGAGGTTGGCGACCTGAAGCGAGTGATTGAACGACCCCGGCGCCTTGATGCTCAGCTCCCTGAGGACGTTACGATTCGTGTCCGATAGCTCCAGAAGCGTAACGTCGGTCGTCATTCGGAACAGTCGCTCGAAGATCAGAACCAGCGGCTGGGCCAGAAGGACAAGAACTGAGTTCGTGCCGATTAGAACGAGCTCGGAGACGATCCCCTTGCCGAGGGGAACAACGTCGAAGAGCCAGAATCCTCCCAGCATCGTAGCGTAGGCCAGGAATACCAGGCCGGCCGTTGTGACAAACGGTGCGCGGCGCTTGATCTCGCGAACACTGAATACGGCAATCGTGCAGGCAAAGATGGTAAGGCTGGTGAACTTGAAATCACTTCCGAAATAGACTCCGCCCAGCACAGCCAGTGACAGCGTCGCAAAAATTCCCACACGGGAATCGTAGAAAACCGTCAGTAGAATCGAGGCAATGGCCACTGGAACGGCGAGATCAGGTACGTCCTCGAACCTGACGGCGGCCGCATACAGCCCAACGATTATTGCCAGGAGGACGCTCGTCAAGAGCACGTCCCGGTTGTCGTTAAACAATCTGCGCCTGAGGATGTAGAGGAACAGATAAAAGATGGAAAAGGAGATCAGGACCATCACGAGCTGCCCGAGAATGAGCAGCCACGCTCTGACTTGGCCGCCGCGCTCCGCCAGGCTGCGAGCGAGCGAGTTGAGCTTAGTCTTGATCTCTTCGGTGATA
>DATKEJ010000182.1:0-5726 GCA_035512315.1 Rhodothermales bacterium
GAACGTCGAACGTCGAACGTCTTAACGTCTTAACGTCTTAACGTCCCTCCGCGTATCGGCTGTGGCGGCGCGCCCGTCGCCGCAGGCGGCGCACCGTCTGCTCGACAAGAAAATCGATGGCCGGGCTGTAGGCGCAAACAGATCTGAGGAATTTCCTGCGACGATATTTCCGGGTGATGCGCCGGGCCTCATGCAGCCACGGATCGTCGACTCCGTTTACTTTTGCGTGTCTGCATATCTCCTCCCAATAGGTCAGCAGGGTATCCCGGTTCAACTGTAGGCTCCTGATTGCCTTGACGAAATGTCGTACTTGCGGCAGAGAGTCAGGAACCGGAAGCCCCGAAGCCTTGAAGTTCAGGATCGTGCGAAGACACTTCTCGCACTCACCGCAATTCCTATCCTTGAAGGGGCCTTTCCAGCAAATGCGAAGATTGTTGACGGCAGCCGGCCACTGCGCGATAGCGACAACCTTCTCCGTGCGATCGCTTGATGCCCCGTCATGGATGATCCGAAACTCGCCTGAGCCCAGTAGATGATCGGTCAGGGGTGTCGATCCCCATGCTACTCGAAGGTCTGAGTATGGTCGCTCACCGCCTATGAGTCCGGCACCGGCCACCAGTCTGAAATTCCTCAAGACCGCCGCCAAGGCGCAGCCAAACGCCTGTTCCCATCTGATCTTCGAGATTTCCCGAATGTTCGTTTCCACAGCGAGAAAATCGATGCCGACGTCGGCGAGAGTGTCCGAGCATCGTTGATAGGTTGCCTCGAATGCCTCCCTGTCCGCGAGCGGGATGTCGAATCCGTGGACGTGGATGCCGTACGCGATCCTCTGCGTCCTGTGGCCTGCCGTGCCTCGTACATGGCGCCACACCGTGAAGGCCCCGTCGACACCGCCCGAGAATGCGCAGACGGCACGGTCTAGCGGGCGTCTGTCCTCTCTCGGCAGCTGGGCGTTGATTTCGACGACGTGATAGCGCTCAGGCAGCCAATGATGCCAGGCCGCCTGGAACTCGTCGAGATTGCTCAGGAGGTCCGCTGACACCGAGCCGGCAATCGAGATGTTTCGTCCCTCATTCGCCGCCTCCAGCAGCAGATTGATCAGGTAGGAGTCGCAGTCGGCGTCATCCGGATAGGGAATGCCGGCGGGGAGCCTGTACCAAAGGATCGTCTCGTCCACCGTGGCATCACCATCGATACGAGTCACCCTGCAGGCACGTCGAATCGACGGTCCGTCCAATTCGGATGGAAGGGGTTCAATGAGAAGCGTCCGTGTCACCTGTTTCGAGCCTTTAGTCGAGCCAGCAGTTCGCGTAACGGGAAATCTTGCTGTATGAGTTGTCGTGCGCTATGACCTTCTTGCCGAGAAGAAGCCCGAACAGGACCCCGTGCAGCCGATCCGCATCGATCGTGTCGAACGGCTCAAACTGGCGGTGCGCCCTGTGGAGGCCCCGCCGCATTAACAATTCCCAGATCCGCACCGCTCCCAGATCGCAACCCCAACTCTTCTCCAGGCGCGCAAGGCCGACAAGCCGGCGGTGGATCTGAATATCGAGACCACTGAACAGATCCTCCCAATCGAAACCCGTCGCGTCCGTCAGCCTTACTTCCGGATGAAGCGACTCCTGATCCCGGCGCCGAAAGACCAGCGTCCGTGAGCCGGACACGGATTTCCAGGGCCACTGACCTACCAGCATCATTGCCATGTCCGGCGCCAGTCGGACTCGGTCCGGGTCGAGCACACGATTCAAGATGTCGGAGGATTCACGGTCGCGTACGTAAACGCAGAGATGCCGGTGTTCACTGAATATGGCTGAGCTATCGATCCAGGCTTGCGGTTCTTCGAAGTGAACCGACTGCGGCATCAGGATGACGTCGTTGTCCGGAAACCGAGATATCACGGCCCGTCGGACCTCCTGGTGAACCGGGTACAGATCGCCGAAGTTGCCGCCACCCTGGAGGATGATTGCCCAACTCCGAGGTATGTCGATGGCGAGAAGACGCTGATAGTTCTTGGCTGATACCCTGGCCTTGATCCTCACATTGAGAATGCTGAGCAGACTCAGCGCCCCGAGGTATATCAGCCAGTCTCCGACATTCAGATAGTGGGGGTAATCCACGTAGACCGCGGTTCTGCCGGCTAGCACCTCCCGGAACTCGTCAATCAGTAGCGACCGGTGGGCCTCGAGTCTGGCCCTGTCGGCCTCAATGGCCGGGGCCTTTGTTCCGGTCATTTCCATCGATTCGCGACCTTGTTGCTTCGAATAGAATGTAGACCAACGCTACACGCTAAACGAGAAACGTGAAACGTGACCCAAATTTGCTGTTTGAAGTTTGAATTTTGCAATTAGCTCGCAGGTCAGAGGGAACTGCCTTGCCATTCGGGGTAATAAGTGCGAAAGTTTATGTTTGGTCCCAGTATCAGTTACGCCCTCCGGAATGTCCCCCGATCTAAGGCGTTTTTCGCGTCGTCACTGTCCACCGGACGACTTCTGGTGCTGTTGGTAACGCCCTGGGGCGTTTCCTGACTTACTCCCACCCACAACCTTCCGCCACAAGATGAGACACCTACGCTTCGCCCTTGCCGTCCTGTTACTTTCGACGCCGGGCCTCCTCAACGCACAGACATTTTTCTCCGCATCGCTGACAGGCGATCAGGAATCCCACGAACCGAGCGGAAACGGGAGCGGAACCGCCGCCCTCGTGACCGCTGAAAATGGCCTGCGGTTCATCGTTACCGTCGACAGCTTGACCGGCCCCATTGCGGCTGCGCATTTTCACCGTGCCCGGGCCGGCGTCGACGGCGGGGTCGTTCGAACCATCACCGGCGATTTCACCGACAACACGGCGACCGGAGTGTGGTCTCCTGCCGACGACGAGCCCTTAACCGAAGACTTGATTCGGGCCCTTTGGGCAGGAGAACTCTACTTGAACGTCCATACGGCCGAGAATGGCGGGGGTGAGATCCGTGGTCAGATCTACCCGGCATCTGGCACGGCGTTCACAGCCAACCTGACGCCCGACCAGGAAACGAATGACGTCGAGTCCGATGGCAGTGGAACTGCATCCGTGCTGCTCACCGACGACATCGTGCTCTATTCGGTTACCGTAACCGGTCTCACGGGCAACGTCGCTGCGGCACATTTCCATGGCGCTCAGATGGGCGTGAGTGCGGGAGTCGTCAAGACGATAACCGGCGACTTCGTCGGTCCGACCGCAGTCGGCATCTGGACTGGGTCTGACGACGAGCCGTTTACGGAGGAAATGGCGACGGCCCTCCTCACTGGTAATCTGTATCTGAATGTGCACACGGCCATGTTCGGTGCGGGTGAGGTTAGGGGTCAGGTCGTCCTCAATTCCGGCTGGGGGTTCACGGCCAACCTGGATCCCGAGCAGGAAAACAACAACGTGGAAAGCGACGGCGCGGGCACTGCCGCGCTCACGCTTACTCCCGACGGGCTCGTGTTTGACGTAACTGTAAGCGGCTTGACGGGCCCGATTTCGAACGCTCACTTTCACCGGGCGCCCGCCGGTACGCCAGGAGGCGTCGTACGCGGAATTGCCGCCGAGTTGGAGGACGGAACGGCCTCCGGAGTCTGGAAGGAAACCGATGGCGAGCCGTTGACAGATGAGCTGATCGAGGCGCTTCTGCAGGGCGAACTCTACTTGAACTTCCATACTGCAGCATACCCCGGTGGCGAAATTCGCGGCCAGGTGCTGGCGGGAACGGGCGCATCGCTCGGTGCAAAGCTCGACCCTTTCCAGGAGCAAAATAACGTCGTCTCATCCGGGACGGGAACCGCCAGTTTATGGCTGACCGATGAAGGCGTCGCATACTCCGTGACGGTCGATTCGCTTACGGGTCCGATCGCTGCGGCCCACTTCCATCGTCAGCGGGCCGGCGTCAACGGCGGCGTAGTAAAAACGATAACCGGCGACTTCGTCGGCGGCACGGCCAATGGGATGTGGACTCCCGCGGACGACGAGCCTCTTACCGCCGAGCTCATCACCGAACTCCTGACAGGAGGTCTGTATTTGAACGTACACACGGCGTCGTTCGGGGGCGGAGAGGTTCGCGGGCAGATTTTCGTCAACGCCGGCACCGGCTTGACCGCGTACCTGGATTCAAATCAGGAGCCCAACGACGTCGAATCGGCAGGATCCGGAACAGCAAGCGTGATCTCGACTCCGGCTGGCGTCGCATACAGTCTGACGGTGGATAGTCTGAGCGGCCCAATCTCCAATGCGCATTTTCACCGGAACCCGCTCGGCGTGAACGGCGGCGTGGTCAAGACGATTGCGGGCACATTCGAAGGCAATTCTGCGATAGGCACGTGGACGGCGTCTGACAACGAACCGCTGACTGACGAGCTGTTTAGAGACCTTATCGCGGGAAACCTGTATCTGAACATCCATACGGCCGCCAATCCCGGAGGAGAGATTCGCGGTCAGGTGCTGCTTAACAGCGGCCTCGGCGCCGCAGTCCAGCTCGATCCCGATCAGGAGAATGCAGGCGTCACGAGCAGCGGGGCAGGCACTGCGACGCTATCGCTCAACCCTGCGGGGCTTTCGTATGCCGTTTCTGTCGAAGGACTCACCGGACCGCTCACGATGGCCCACTTCCACAACGCCCCGCTCGGCATGAACGGCGGCGTCGTGCGCACCGTCACGAATGAATTCAACGGACCTACGGCCTCAGGCCTGTGGACGGCGAATGACGACGAACCGCTGACCGATGACCTTTTGCTGGAAGTGCTTCGCGGAAATATTTATCTCAACGTACACACCGCTGCCAACCAGGGCGGCGAGATTCGGGGCCAGGTGCGTGCAAATGGAGTGGTGATTACGTCCGTCGAGGAAGTCGGCGGGGAGATCCCCAACCAGGTTTCGCTACGCCAGAACTACCCGAATCCGTTCAATCCGGCCACGACGCTCGAGTTCGCCCTCGACAAGGCCGTCGACGTAAGGCTGACCGTCTTCAACGCACTCGGTCAGGAGGTTGCGGTACTGGTCGACGAGCGGCTTGCCGCGGGCGTCTATAGGGCGAATTTCCTGGCCGGCGACCTGCCGAGCGGCGTTTATCTGGCGAGACTGGAAGCGGAAGGGGTGAGGGATATGAGGAGGATGGTGCTATTGAAATGATGAATGATGAATGATGAATGATGAATGATGAATGGCCCCCTCGCTTCGCTCGGGCCGTTCGAAGTCAACCGTTATCCCGAACGCTGCGTCATCCCGAATAGCAGCGTCATCCCGTCCCGAATTCATTCGGGAGAGGGATCCCTCCTCAATGCGGGGGTCCCTCGTCGCTGGCGCCCCCGCGGGATGACAATTTGACTATTGCATACGACCGCGCGGTGGCCTAAATTAGGTGCTCGACACCAACGAGGCCCGGCGCGAACCGGAGTTGACCACCGTACCACCGTCCCGCAGTCGGCCTGCACCGGTTGCGAGGACCGAACCCCACTAGTCATGAGGCCCCACCAGACCCTCGTGGCGATAGCGGTTATATGCCTGCTGTCGGCCACCGCAATCGACGTTGTCCACGCTCAGGCGCCCGTCGCGCTGATCAAACGAGCTGAAAACAAACCGCTCCCTTCGCTTCGCAGCGCGGGGGCGGCTGCCCTTCGAGCCCCCTTCACGCCCCGCGGATTTCCATTTGTCGTTCCGAACCAGATGCCCAAGGAGGATCTTCGCACTCAGCTAAGCGGTACGGATGCGGCTGATCT
>DATKEJ010000183.1:0-3750 GCA_035512315.1 Rhodothermales bacterium
GCCACTATCCAACCCGGCACCGTGCTCGTATCCGAAACAAATTTCGGAGCCTACTACGAACCGGGCGGGGGAGCCTTTCCCGGCGAGGTCGGACCCTTTTACGTCGAGGGCGCCACCACGAATGACGTCCTCGTCGTTCGCGTCATCAAGGTCCGGCCGAACCACACGCTCGCCGGAGCACAGATCTACTCCGGTTTCGGAGGCCTGGCCACCGATTCCCGTCTTCGCCTCTTGAACGATCCCATCCCGTCGCGCCGGTACGAATGGCGACTCGATACAACCGCGCTCACCGGCACGGTGGACCTTCCCGATAGCAAGATGAATCAGATCACCATCGAGCTGAAACCCATGCTCGGACGCGTTGCCGTGGCGCCGCGCGGCGAGGAGGTTTACTCCGTACTCTGGCCCGGCGACTTCGGTGGAAACATGGATGCGCCCGAGATTCGCGAAGGAACTACCGTCTATCTGCCCATTTTCCACGACGGCGCCTACTTCTACTTCGGCGACGGACATGCGCGACAGGGTGAGGGAGAGGTGAGCGGGACGGGTCTTGAGACCTCGATGGACGTCATCCTCGAGATCGACCTCATCAAGGGCAAAACCATCGACTGGCCGCGCCTGGAGGATGATCGGTTCATCATGGTTGCCGGCAGCGCCCGCCCGCTGATCGATGCCTTCCGGCTTGCCCACGTCGAACTGATCGAATGGCTCGAAACGGAGTACGGGTTCGGACGCTGGGACGCCTACATGCTCACCGGCCAGCTTGCGGAAAGCACCGTGGCCAACATCGTCGACCCCATCTATACCGTCGTGGCGAAGTTTCCGAAGGAATACTTACCGGAGTGACAGGTGCCTGTGACAAGGCGTTGGAGTCACCCGTTCGGGCAGGCCGACGCTGCGAGCGTTGCACCGAGCGACGACGGTCTCGTTGGGCTTTGGCCTGCCCCTACGGAACGGTTCGTTTAGCGTTTCTCGTTTCTCGTTTAGCGTTTTCAAACTGGATCCCGGATCGAGTCCGGGATGACGTCGACTCAGTGGCGTCCGACGTTCGACGTTCGACGTTCGACCCCTCCTCGCTCTTCTCAGTCCGGCGAGGTTCATACGGTTTGCGATCGCTCGTTCGGGGCAGGCCGTTCGACGTTCGACGTTCACCACTATATTCGGAGGCATACTTTGCTACCATCACGCCGCTTGCTCCGTGGATCGAGTCGCCGCTAAACGAGCGTCCGAGCACGTCGCAAGCTCCAAACAGATCGAGATAAGCAATGAAGAAAATCCTCAGGACCCTCCTTCCACTGGCACTCGCCCTCCCCGTCGTTCTATGCGTCGCACAATCAGCGGCCGCCCAGGACCCGACGGTGGTCGATTCCGCTCATTACACGGTGGACCTTGAAACCGATGACGTCCGCGTGGTTCGCATCAAGTACGGACCCGGTGAGGGGTCCGTCATGCATTACCATCCGGAAAGCGTCGTCGTCGCACTAACCGATGGCTCCGTACACATGACCCTGCCCGATGGTACGGAGATGGACATGTCGGTCTCCGCCGGCCAGGTCATGGTCACTCCGGCGGGCTCGCACATGCCCAAGAACACTGGCGACGCGCCGTTGGAGGTCCTGCAAATCGAGTTGAAGAAGAGCGAAGAAGCGATGGAGCATCACTGAGGCGCTGTGACACCCGTCATCCCGAACGCGCCTACGCCACGGCGATGCGAAGCGAGCCGGAGCGTAGGTGCGGAGGGACCCCTCGCTCTGATCCGGGAGCCCATCGACGGACATGCCTGGGCGGCATGTCCCTACGCGCTTCAACAACGGGCAGGCCGACGCTAGTGAGGCCGGATCAAACGACAACAGGGTCGTTGGGCTTTGGCCTGCCCCTACGGAGCGATTCAACCCGCTCTGCGCTCAGCCCGCTCAACCCCGTGTCTACGTACAGCCTAAACGACGACGGCCGGAGCCTTCCCCACGATTTCAACGCGGGGAGGGGCTCCGGCCGTTTAGAGAGAGCGGTCTCGATCAGGATTCGCGGACCACAAAAATCGCGTCCAGATAATTCGGCTCGTCGCCCACGCCCCAACTCGAGGCATCAACGTCCTCGAATGACACTTTGATCGACCCATCTGTCTGGTACTCGACCTGCGCATGGAACTGATGGTCGGAGTTCCGGGAGGGTGGACCAGTCTGCCAGCGAACGCCCGTATCGACGTTGCTCGGATCGTGCACGCGGATCTCGAAGATCAGCTCCTCATTACGACGTACCGATGGAAGCGCCACGACGGTGCCCCAATCGTCATCCGTTCCGATGAAGAGATCTGGTCCCGGTGAAACAAGGTAAATGTGGTTGATGAAATCAGAGTTCGACTCGAGAATCTCGACCTCCAGATCGGCCGCAGGCGCCTTCACCTTGCCGCTCGCGCCGTTCTTTGTGAGAACGGCGGCGAATTCTTCTATGGCCAGGTCCCCGGCTGCCGATTCCGTCGGGGATTGCACCGAGATCGGATCTGAGCAGCCTAGCTGGATAACGGCTGTGCAACAGACGACTGCGAGTACTCGCTTCATGTTTCTCCTCCTTAAGTGGTGGGATGCAGGCCGTCGTTCGGCCCGTCATTCAATAATAGCGGAAAGAGGAAAGAACTGGTTAACGAAATGCCACAACGGGCCATAAAAGTCAGTGCTCACTCGCAGCAAGGCCTGAGCGGTCTGAGCGGCAGAACGTTCCGCAGGGGCTAGACCAGGGCTGCCATCCGGTCGTCACCGTGCCCGGGGGCCACCCATGGACGCGGGCATCCGAAAATTGATGAGTCCTTCCGGGCTGGCCGGCGCTATGTCGATGGCTCCAAGCGAAACGAGGTCGCTTGGCTTCGAACCCTACGGTTACGGTGCCGCCGTCGCGATCGCAGCCGGTCTTGCCGGTCGGGGCTTCAGGATCAGGTCGAGGAACCTCGAGTCTTCTCTCAGATCGGCCAGCCCGGGATATCGAAACAGTTCGGTATGCGTGTAGCCGCGCTCGAGCGCCGCCCGAAGCCACGTGAACGCACGGTCCCGGTGCCCGAGCGACTCCCACACTGTCGCGATCTCGAAGATGGTTTCGCCGGACAGATCCGCCGGCACGTCGCCGGTGTATGGCGCGAGATAGGTGTGTGCGGTTGCCGTATCGCCCAACATGATGTGGATGCCGGCGAGGCGGGCTCTTGCGAAATCATCCTTCGGATTAAGATCGAGCAGCTTCCGGACCAGATCTATCGTGTTGTGCGCCGCCTTTTCAAAGCTTGACGTTTGGTTAGGCAAGTGGTGATAGGCCATGGCGAGGTTGCTCCAGGCGAGGTAATCGGTGGAGTCCAGCGAAAGCGCCTTTTCAAGCGCGGTCGCTGCGCCGCTGTAGTCTCCGAGAAAGAAATTCAGCGTGCCGAGATTCCAGTTAGTCGGATAGTCGTCTGATATTTCGAGTGCGTTTTCCCAGCTGTGCCGCGCCTGCTCGAGCAGTCCGAGGTTGTAGTAACTGGAGCCCATGCCTGTGTAGCCGAGCGCATTGAGGGGCGCAAGATTGGCGACGATCTCAAACTGGGTCACCGCGTCCAGATACCGACCCCGGAGATAGTAGAACAACGCCAGCTCCCGATAGCCGGGCCAGTAGTCGGGTCTCAGCGCGATCGCCTGTTCGTACATGGCTTCTGCTTCCTCGTACTGACCCTGTTCGTTGAAGACCCTCGCTTTGCCTAACAATGCTTCGGCGGAATGAGGGGCCGATGCG
>DATKEJ010000184.1:0-5392 GCA_035512315.1 Rhodothermales bacterium
GACGATAACGGAGTCGGGGTCTTCGTTCTCCGCGAGCGACCGATCAGGATCACGAAAAAACAAAAGAACCAGCGCGAGGACAGTGACGGCCAGCACGATCAGAAGGATCCGTGGAACGACCGACAAGTCCCGCGTGAAAAAAATGACGGCGACCACGAGCACCACGGCCCATGCTACAATGAAGAGTCCCTCTCTAGCGATCACTCGAATCCATCCCCCTGCCGGAGTTTTCATGCACGTTACTCATAAGGTACCCAATTGACGCGTGAAAAAGGACGGCGGCGGAACGGGCCGGAGACGTCCCCGTTCAATGCGCCCTGCCGCGGACCGCCAGACCGCCAGACCACGGACCACCGACTTCGGACGTCTTTCATGCCCCGCGCTTCCTTTCATACCCTCGGCTGCAAGCTCAATTTCTCGGAGACCGCCACAATTGCGCGCGAGTTTGCGGCGCGCAATTTCGAGATCGTGCCATTCGGAGACCCTGCCGACGTCGTTGTCATCAATACGTGCACAGTGACCGAAAAAGCCGAGCAGAAGTGCCGCAACGCCGTTCGGCGCGGCACGCGCACCGGCAATAATCCATTCGTCGTCGTCACGG
This sequence comes from Rhodothermales bacterium, assembly GCA_035512315.1. Taxonomy (GTDB): domain Bacteria; phylum Bacteroidota; class Rhodothermia; order Rhodothermales; family DATKEJ01; genus DATKEJ01. The sequence continues at coordinate 602 of DATKEJ010000184.1, forward strand.
GATGCTACGCGCAGCTTCGACCCGACGACATCGCGGCGATTGCAGGAGTCGATCTCGTGCTCGGCATGCGCGAGAAATTCGAGCTCTTCGACCTTGTCGACTCGTTCGTCCACAAAGAGGCGACCCAAGTCGAGGTGTCTTGCATCGACGAGGCTGTCGACTTCGGTCCCGCCTACTCGGCAAGCGAGCGCACAAGGGCGTTCCTGAAAATTCAGGACGGCTGCGATTACACGTGCTCCTTCTGTACCATTCCTATGGCGCGCGGACGAAGCCGGTCGGCGCAACCCGACGAGATCGTCCGGCAGGCGATGAAGATCGCAGACGAGGGCTTCAGGGAGATCGTGCTCTCAGGCGTCAACGTAGGACTGTATGGACAGGAGTTCGACTCGAACCTGCTGGACCTGCTCCGACGGCTCGACGAGGTCGAAGGAGTCGACCGATTTCGAATCTCGTCGATCGAGCCGAACCTGCTGACAAATGACGTCATCGATTTCGTCGCAGCCTCAGCGCGTTTCGTACCGCACTTCCATATTCCACTCCAGAGCGGGAGCGACGACGTTCTTGCGGGGATGCGACGACGATACAGGCGCGAGGTGTACCGACTCAGGGTCGATTACATCCTCGAGCGAATGCCTGACGCGAGCGTCGGCGCCGACGTAATCGTCGGCTTCCCCGGCGAGTCGGCGGATCATTTCCTCGACACCATGAATTTTCTCGACGATCTTCCGGTCGCTTACCTGCACGTTTTCACCTACTCAGAGCGACCGGGCACCGTTGCGCTCGATCGGATCACCGAGGGGACTTGGGGGGCCGTTCCTGACCAGGAGCGATCGCGAAGGAACCGCGTGCTCCGCCGGCTCTCGACAAGGAAGAGGCGCGCCTTTTATGAACGGTTTGCTGGACGCCGCCGGGTTGTGCTCTGGGAATCGGGTCACGATGGCGGAACGTTGAACGGTTTTACGGACAACTACATCCGCGTTCGCGGGGTCGGTCAGGACCGCGAAGTCGGAAGCATGGAGGAGGTTGTCCTCGGAGGAGTTGCCGCCGACGGCATCATTGATGTCGACGAAATCGTTTCACTTCCGATGATGGAGGAGCTGCATTGAGCGGAGAGAAACGTCATACCGCGAAGCGCGAGGCCGATAGCGGGCAGTTCAAGCGACTGCTCGACGAACAGAACGACTGGCCCGCTCCGTTTACGTTCAAATTCATCGTCTCAAAGGATCAACTGGAAGCCCTCCGGGAGGTCCTCGACGGCTATGATCTGAGAACGCGCGAGTCGAGGAACGGGAACTACCTCGCCATCACGCTCGATCCGGTCATGGAATCAAGCGAGGATGTGCTTCGGATTTACGGCCGGGCGTCGAAAATCAAGGGCATCGTATCGCTTTGAAAGGTCCGAGGTCCGGGTAGAATTTCTGCTCCATCATTCCATCTCGATATAAATCGACTCCACGTACAGGTCGACGAGGTCGCGCCGGGAGGCTTCAGTTTCGCCCGAATCGTGTGCGCCGAGGGCGGATCTAAGCACGGGATTCCCGAATCGGCGAACGTGCGCGCGAACCGCGTCGAGGCTCGATACACCCAGTTCCGTCTGATGCCAGACGAGCAGTTCAATGCCCTTCCGAACGGTCCCGGCCGACAAGAGATCGGGTCTATAATTGGTGACCCCGATCGGGAGATTTCCTCCAACATCATGTTCACCGAACGCAGTATCGGTACCAAGAAGCGTGAGCAGGAGGCTCGAGATGAGCTTCCCGGCTGCCGACTTGTCTGCGGCGGCGATAAAAGAGAGGGGTCCGCCTCCGATCTTCATCGAGACGAACACGCGATCGCCGTCGATATCGAGAAGATCGTAGCGCACCGAGGTCGTCTGGCCGTCCGGAGCGTCGAAGTCAAAAACGATCAGGGCCTCGATCCCGAAGACTTGATCGAGGAGGTGGAAGACGCCCCAGTCGTCGACGAGGACGTCCGGATAATGCTCCATCTCCTCCGAGCCGACGGCCAGGCGCAGTATCTCCACAGCGTCTACCGGTGAGCCGGCGCCGTAGAGTACGCCGTCGGGTCCTGCCAGGTAGACGACGTCGAAGGATTGCTCGAGTTTCCCGACGAAAAATGAACTCCACTCCATAGAGGAATCTACGACCGGTCGATCATTGGGATCCTCCGAGTGAAATCTCCCCGAAGTGAGTGTACTGAGCACCCGTCGGCAGGCGCCGGCTTCGAAACAGAATCAGCTCGCGGCACCAGAATTCGGCATTCACCTGCTCATCGATCTCCGGCAGGCTGTTCGTTCCACGCTGTCTGAGGCGCGCAACGGTAATGTGTGGGTGTGGCGAGCGCGATTCGGCCGGAAGACCGGCGGAGACCACCTCGCTTTCGACGATGTGGAACAAATCCTGCAGCCGCCGCGACGGCGCGAGCCCGGCAGCGAGTACGGTTGGATGGCGGGCGGGGAACCAGGATACGCCTTCGATTTGCAGGAGTACCGGGCCGAATTCCCGCAGCGATCCGCGCAATCTCGACGTCAGCATGTCGCCCACCGACTCCTCAATTTCACCCAGGAATCTGACCGTGACGTGAAGGTTCTCGGAGCTCGTCCAGCGAAGTCCGGGATAAGCAGCGCCATTCTGCTTCAACTTGACCCGAATTCCCGACAAAACACGTCGTGTGGACTCGGGCACATCCAATCCCAGGAAGGCCCGCATCGGCGGCTTGACTTACAGTTTGAAATGTGGATTTTCGATGACCCCGAATACGTTGCCGAACGGATCGAGCACGGCGCCGAGCTTGATTCTGTCGCCGACGTCCTTTATGGAATTATGCTCCACGGCGCCCTTCTCCAGGAGACGAGCGTACGCCGCGTCGGCGTCCTCGACACCCCAATAAGCGGTCGACCCGCCGAGACCCAGCTCAGTTCGGTCCTCGTCGGGCAGCAAGCCGAGCTCGTATCCGCCGACGTCGAACCCGACGTAGAACGGTTGATCGAAGTACGGCCCCTTTCCGAGGACGTCGGTGTACCATTTCTTCGCGGCCTCGAGATCCCCCACACGATAGATGGCGGTCCTCAGGCCAAGGAATTTCATCTCCATGACGTCAGCTAACCTTTCCCGGTCTCTTGTTTACGGTCGAAGAGCCGCCCGCAGGTCAAGGCGTAATGTACGAAGATTCAGTCGCCGTCAGGGAACCTCAATAGCATCCAGAATCCGTTGAACGAGCATCTCGCTCGTGACGTCCTCCGCCTCGGCCTCGTACGTGACGATGATCCGGTGGCGAAGTACGTCCATCACGATCGAGCGTACATCCTCGGGCGTTACGTACGCCCGGTGATGCAGGAACGCGTGAGCCCTCGACGCGAGGTTCAGGTTGATGCTGGCGCGGGGAGAGGCGCCGAATTCGATCAGCGGCTCCAGCCCGTGCAGCCTGTACCGGCTCGGATCCCGCGTCGCCAGGATCAGATCAACGATGTACTCTTCGACACGCTTGTCAATGTAGAGCGCGTTGATCGTGCTGCGGGCGCTGAGTATCTGATTGGCCGTAACGACAGGACGAACCGTCGGTTTTTCTCCGGTTCGCGCCATGAGGCGCATGATGGCAAGCTCCTCATCCCGCGAAGGGTAATCGACTTTGATCTTCAGCATGAAGCGGTCGATCTGCGCTTCGGGAAGCGGATAGGTGCCCTCGTGCTCGATCGGGTTCTGCGTCGCCAGCACCACGAACGGCTCTGTGAGCGGAAACGTCGTGTCCCCGATCGTTACCTGCCGCTCCTGCATCGCTTCCAGGAGGGCGCTTTGAACCTTCGCGGGCGATCGGTTGATCTCGTCGGCCAGTACGACGTTCGAGAAGATCGGCCCTTTCTTGATCTTGAAGTTTCCTTCGTGCTGATTGTAGATCATCGTGCCGACGAGGTCGGCGGGCAGCAGGTCGGGTGTAAACTGGATCCGTTGAAAATCGCAACTGATCGCTTTGGCGAGCGAACTGACGGCCAGTGTCTTTGCCAGTCCGGGCACGCCCTCGAGCAGTACGTGACCGTCGGCAAGAAGGCAGATGAGCAGCCGCTCGATCATGTACTGTTGGCCGACGACAACCCTTCCGATCTCGGACCTGAGATCCTCTACAAATGCGCTGTCGCGCGCCAGTCTTTCATTTACAGCAACAATATCAAATTCGCTCATGCGTTCTGTCGGGTTGGATTCAACAGACGGGTACTGGCTTCGTGCGCGGAAGATAGGTCAAATCGATTTATTCGAGGCGGTCGTCTGCGATAATGCGGTAGCCGTTTACGAAGTCCGACGCGGAAAGCTTCGCTTTGCCCTCGCGCTGAATTTCTTCGGCGAGTATCGTGCCGCGCCCGCACGCGATCTCGAGTCTTTTGTCAGCCGACACGATCGAACCCGGGGGACCTGAGGTCGCGTCGCTCGCGCGCCGCGTGCGCAGGATCTTGAGCAGCACACCGTCGTGCACCGTCCAAGCACCGGGAACGGGAGAGAGTCCCCGAATCTGATTGTGAACCTGGCGCGCGTCGGCACTCCAGCGGATCCTCGCATCCTCCCTGGATATTTTGGGGGCGGGCGTGGCCAACCGATCGTCCTGTTCCTTGATCTCAACCTCCCCGTTCTGGATGAGACGTACGGTTTCGAGCACGGCTTCCGCGCCGAGAGTCATCAACCGGTCGTGCAGTTCTCCGGCGGTCTCGTCGGGACCGACTGCCAGGTCCTTCTGAAGGATGATGTTTCCCGTATCCACTTTCTCTTTGAGGAAGAAGGTCGTTACTCCCGTCTTTTTCACGCC
>DATKEJ010000185.1:0-25736 GCA_035512315.1 Rhodothermales bacterium
CCGCGATCCGAAGCACATGAGCGAGATGCTGGTGCGGGCGCACGATCACCGCGGGGCCGCATTCCTCGAGATCTACCAGAACTGCAACATCTTCAATGACGGCGCCTTTTTCCAATTCACGGAGAAGGACACGAAGCCCACCCAAACCATCTTTCTCGAGCACGACAAGCCGATGCTCTTCGACAATGGAACCAAGGGCATCCGCATTGACGGATATCGTCTGCAGATGATCGATCTGGCCACCGGCTCGTGGTCGGTGAACGACTGCCTCGTCTATAACGAGCGCAGCCTCGAACTAGCCGGAATCGCCGCGAGGATGTTCAGCCAGCCCGACCTGCCGAGGCCGTTTGGCGTGTTCTACCGGGAGGATCGTCCGACGTACGAAGATATGATGACGGCTCAGATCGACGAGGTCATCTCCCGCAAAGGGAAAGGGGACCTGAAGGCGTTGCTGTATTCAGGGGAGAATTGGGAGATCAAGTAGTTCTATTCCACCGCCAGCGCATCCGGCAGATCATTCCGTTGGGGTTCCGGATTCCACACCGAAACCAGCGGCATATCGAGCGCGGTCAGAAACGGACCCAGGCCGGCGATCAGGAACTCCTGCTGGAACTCGAAGAAGTCTGCATCGAACCCGGCGCGATCGCCCTTGTGGCCGTTCACATCCAGGTAGAACACGCGCGGCCAGTCCGGATACCGCTCCTGCGCCTCCTTGATCATCCCGAACACGTGCGCGGCGGCAGATTGGAAGTCGTCGGCCTCGTCCACGACGTGATAAATCGAGACGACGTTGTCGAATCCCATCCGGATCCCCGGTGCGTCCGGTTTGTTGTATGCGGGTTCGCTGGAAGCGGTCATTTTTTTAGCTGGTTTCAGGGCGGAATTTATTGCCCGTAGTGTAACCTCGTTTGCCTTGATACCGTAGAGCGAATCAGCTTATCTAAAATAAGTTGGTGGGGGTTACAGGGGTGGCCGATGCGCACCATCAGAGGAGACTCTGAGCGTATCAGCCGCCCCTAGCCTTTTCTAGGCGGAGCCGTTCCGGGTGCCAGGTTTCCGTTATCCCGGACTGGCCCGGGGCGGTGGTCCCCCGCTGGAGGGGGCGGCTGAAGCGACGCCTGCTAGATTTCAACGCGGCTGGAAGGATCGGACGGAAGCGGAAGCCGGGGGAGGTCACATCGGGAGGTAGTTGCCACCGCTGTTCGAGCGACGAGGGATGACAGTGTCTCCAATACCGGAACCACAGCAGGGGCCATGTCCGTTCCACCGCCACCCATACGGCAAAGCCCCTCTGAATGACTGAATCTCTCGAAGAAGCAACCCGGTCTCTTTGGATAGACATCGTTCCGGAAATTCAGGAGCAACTGGGCCTGCCCCGCATTCAGCCCCAGCACATTCGCATCTGGTCGCTTGTGCTCAGTTCTCAGTATATCATTCATCGGGTAGTCCGCCAAACAGGTTCCGCCTCGATTCTGGTTCCCAACGGGGAGGCGCCGGAAGCCGTTGGGCAAATCACGTCGTTCGAAAACGAGAACGTGGATTGGCAAGCCGACTGGGTCCCGCCGTCCGACGTTGCAACCCCGACGGCGTCGATCGCCGTTGTAGTGCTCCTCGGCGTGTTTCACGCGCTCACAGTGGCCGGCATGATCGTCTCGCGCGCCATGTGGATGTCTGAGGGCAGTGCGCAGGCCGGACTCATCGGTGGGGGCGAATGGTGGCGAGCCGTAACCGCCCTGACGCTCCATGTGGACGTTACGCACGTGCTGTCAAACATGGTGATCGGTGGGTTCTTTGTCGTTTGGCTCTGTCGCGAGCTGGGGACGGGGCTGGGCTGGCTGTCCATCCTGGCGTCGGGCATACTGGGAAACCTGGTCAACGCCCTCGTACAGTCTCCGCTCCACAATGCGGTGGGGGCGTCGACGGCCGTTTTCGGGACCATCGGGCTGCTTTCCGCCCTGCGGATGCAGACCTCAGAGGAAGGCTCGAAAGGCGTTCTGATACCCCTGATGGCTGGGATCATCCTTATGGCGCTGCTCGGAACAGGCGGGGAGCGAACCGACGTCGGGGCTCATCTGTTCGGCCTGCTTTCCGGCCTCGCCCTTGGCGCAGCCCTTGCCGTCGCGATACGACGCGGGTACTTTCCATCCGGTCCTGCCCAGCGGCGCCTGGCCTCCGTCGCGCTCATCGTGCCGTTTCTCGCTTGGGTAGCGGCGTTCGCGTAGCTACGCCTCCTGGAGGCTTTCGACGTCTTCGTCGCCCGGACCTTCGGTCTCGATCTCAGGCTCGGGCTCATCCTCATCCGATACGAACGAGTCGAGATCAACCAATTCCTGGTCCTCCTGCTCCGCTTCGGCGTGCCGGCTCAACTCCACTCTGAGAAACTCGGACGTATACCCTGACCGTCTGGCGATCTCTTCCGGAGTCCCCGTCATGAGGATTCGACCGCCTGCCTCGCCGCCGTCAGGGCCCAGATCGATCACGTGGTCGGCCACCTTCACGACGTCCATGTTATGCTCAATGACGAGCACGGTGTTCCCCTTGTCGACGAGCGCCTGAAGGACATTCAGCAGGTGGCGCACGTCCTCGAAGTGCATCCCGGTCGTCGGCTCATCGAGAATGTATAGGGTGTTTCCGGTCCCAGGCCGTGAGAGCTCGGTCGCGAGCTTGACACGCTGTGCCTCACCCCCCGAGACGGTCGTCGCCTGCTGTCCCAGTCTGATGTAACCAAGTCCGACGGCATTGAGCGTTCTCAGCTTCCGCTGAATCCGCGGAAGGGACTCGAAGAAATCGAGGGCTTCTTCCACCGTCATGTCGAGGACGTCGGCGATCGACTTCCCTCTCATCTTAATTTCGAGCGTCTCTCGATTGTACCGCTTGCCCTTGCACGTTTCGCACACCACGTACACGTCGGGGAGGAAGTTCATCTCCAGCTTCCTGACGCCGGCCCCGCCACAGGTTTCGCACCGGCCGCCCTTCACGTTGAAGGAGAACCGACCCGGCTTGTAACCCCTCATTTTGGATTCGGGAAGCTGGGTGAAGAGATCACGTATGTAGGAAAACAGTCCGGTGTACGTCGCCGGATTGGAGCGGGGCGTACGCCCGATCGGACTCTGATCGATCTCGATGACCTTGTCGATGTACTTCAGGCCCTGGACGTCGGAGTGAGGGAGTGCGGGTCGTCGCGCTCCGAAATAATGGTTCGCCAGGATCGGGTAGAGCGTCTGGTTGATCAGTGAGGATTTCCCCGACCCCGAGACGCCGGTTACGCAGATGAACTTCCCGAGCGGGACGTGGAGATCGAGGTTTTTCAGGTTGTGTCCTCGCGCTCCCATCAGGACGAGCTCGAGTCCGTTGCCTCGCCGGCGGCGATTCGGGAGCGGAATCGAGCGGATGCCGGTCAGGTACGCTGCGGTCAGGCTCGTAGCGGCCGAGCCGTTCTTCGAAAAGTCCAGTTCCCCAGGGGGGGCCGCAAAAAGCAGGCGACCGCCGTGTTCTCCGGCGCCGGGTCCCAGATCCACAAGAAAGTCGGCGGATTCGATCATCTCGCGGTCGTGCTCGACCACGATCACGGAATTTCCCAGATCGCGCAGGTGTTTCAGCGAATCGATGAGTCGCGTGTTGTCTCGTGGGTGGAGGCCGATGGAGGGTTCGTCCAGCACGTACAGCACACCGACTAGCTGGGTCCCGATCTGCGTCGCGAGCCGAATGCGCTGGCTTTCTCCGCCGGACAGCGAGCGAGCCGGGCGATCGAGATTCAAATAGCCCAGGCCGACGTCCAGAAGGAACTCCAGACGTTCGCGGATCTCCTTGACGATGGGCGCTGCGATCACGCCTTTGCGGCCATCCATTTCGAGTCGGTCAAAGAAGGCCTTCAGCGACTCGAGGTCCATCCGTGTAAGCTGATCGATCGAGTGATCGCCGACCTTGTAGGACAGGCTTTCCGGCTTCAGTCTGCCTCCGCCGCAGACCGGGCAGGTGTTCGCCCTCATGAACGACTCGGCCCATTTCCTCGACTGATTCGAGCTGGAGTGCTCGTAGATGTGCCAGACGTGCTGCCTGACTCCACCGAAGCGGTGCTTGTAGACGACCTCGCGATCGCGGTACCTGTAAACGATGTCGAACAGTTCGTCCCCCGCGCCGTCGAGGAGCACCCGGCGCTGCTCGTCGGAAAGTGCGGAGATGGGCGTGTCGAAATCGAAACTGTATTTCTCGGCCACCGCACTGATCTGGTTGAACATCCAGACGTCACGGGGCTTGCCTGCCGGCGCGAGCCCACCTTCAGCGATCGTCTTCGACGCGTCGGGTACGATGAGGGCCTCGTCGATTGCACGGCGGGAGCCCAGACCGTGACATTCGGGACAGGCGCCGTACGGTGAGTTGAAAGAGAACGTGTTCGGCGACGGGTCGTCATACGAGATCCCGTCTTCGAGACAAGTGAGGTTGCGGCTGTAGAGATGGTCCTTCGCTCCGTCGAAGGCGATCATCGTGCCGTCTCCGAGACTCAGCGCGACTTCGGCAGCCTTCGCGATGCGAGAGCGGATATCCTCCCGAACGACGATCCGATCGACTACGACCTCGATGTCGTGGATCTTGTAGCGATCCACTTTCATCCCCGATTCGATCTCCTGGATTTCGCCGTCGACACGCACCCGTACGAATCCCTGCCGGGCCACCTGACCGAACAGTTCTCGATAGTGGCCCTTCCGCCCGCGGACGATCGGCGCGAGAATATTCAGGCGGCTGCCCTCGGGAAAGGCGGCGATGGCATCGATCATGTCGTCGATCGATTGCTTCCGCATGGGCTTGCCAGAGACGTAGCTGTACGCGTCGCCGGCGCGGGCGAAGAGCAGCCGGAGGAAGTCGTAGATCTCGGTCACCGTACCGACGGTCGACCGCGGGTTCCGGCTGACGGTCTTCTGCTCGATTGCGATCACCGGGGAGAGGCCGTCGATGAAGTCGACGTCGGGGCGCTCCATCATGCCGAGGAATTGCCGGGCATAGACACTGAGCGACTCCATGTATCGGCGCTGGCCTTCGGCGTAGATGGTATCGAAGGCGAGACTCGACTTCCCCGAGCCGGAAAGTCCTGTGACGACGACGAGACGGTTCCGCGGAATATCGACGTCGATATTCTTCAGGTTGTGCTCTCTCGCGCCGCGAATGACGATGCGCTCGTCCATCCCTCTTCGAAAAACCAGTTGGATCAAACGAGTCGAACAGGGGCCGGGACGGTTGCGTTCCAAATGGTGCATCAAAAAAATCGAACAGCACCTAACCTGTCCGGTCTAAAGACCCGACAGGTTTATAAACCCCTCACTCCTGTAAATCGCACATATGTGAGGATAGATGCCATTCAGGTAGATTCAGCCCCTCGCCGGCACACGGATCCGTGCGCGCTCAGGCCGTTACCTTTGAGGGTTCATCGACCTTAAAGTCGAGTTCAATCCCCGCGAGCGCCGGCTCCGCGACAGGTTCGTCGCGGACGATTTGCCCGTCGTGCAGGTAGATCGTGCGGCGCGCATGGGCGGCGATGTGCGTTTCATGCGTGACGATCAGCACGGTGTTGCCGCGACGGTAGAGCGCCTCAAAGAGCTGCATGATCTCCACGCCGGTTTTCGAGTCCAGATTGCCTGTCGGCTCATCCGCCAGCAGGATGGACGGTTTATTGACGAGCGCTCTGGCGACGGCGACCCGCTGTCGCTGTCCGCCGGAGAGTTCATTGGGCTTGTGATCCATCCGATCGCCGAGGCCGACGCTCACCAAGGCGTCGGCGGCGAGCTGCCTACGGATGCTCTTCCGCATACCGGCGTAGATAAGCGGCAGCTCCACGTTGTGGAAGCAGTTGAAACGAGGTAGCAGATTGAAAGTCTGAAAGACGAAACCGATCTCCCTGTTCCTTATGTCGGCAAGATCGTTGTCGGCTAGATCCCCGACATTCTGACCGTTCAGATAGTATTGTCCGGAGGTCGCAGTATCCAGACACCCGATGATGTTCATCAGGGTCGACTTTCCGGAGCCCGACGAACCCATGATGGCCACGTACTCGTTCTGCTTCACGACGAGTGAGACTCCTTGCAGTGCGCGCACCACGGTCGACCCCATGGGGTAGATCTTGGTCACTTCGCGTATGTCGATGAGGGTCGGGCGGTTCTCCACTGAGAGACCTCTGCAGTCTACTGTCGGACCTGAACTTTCTGCTCGTCTTTAAGGGTTCGGCTGATGGCGCCGTAAGGCCCCGTGATCACGGATTCGCCGCCCTCGAGACCCGACGTGATCTGAATCCGCGTCACGTCGGATATGCCCGTTTCGACTTCGACCATCGATGCGTTTCCGTCCACCACCGTAAAAACCACGCGGCGAAGGTCTTCCTCTTCGAAAGAGGATGCCCATTCCGGTTGATCACCGTCGTCTCGCGGACCCTTGTCGTTCTTCTCTTCGTCGAGACGGTTGAAGTCACGTACCGTGACGGATTGAATAGGCACGGTCACACAGTCCGGGGCGAAATCCGTGAACACATCCACGGTCCCGCTCATGCCGGGGCGAAACTCGGGGATGTCTGCCGCGACGACTACTTCCGAGGATCGGAGGGCCACCGATTCGCTGCCGTTAGGCCGTCCGTTGTGCGGGTCGAGAATGCGGATCTTGACGGGAAAATTGGTGACCTGTTCCTGGGAGCCGGCCGCGGCGATCCGGGCGGAGTTGGCGATTTCGGTGACGACTCCGCGGACGGGGCGGTCGGGATACGCGTCGATTTCGATATGCGCGGTGTCCTGGAGCGAGATATTGACAACGTCGTTTTCGTTGACCTCGGCCTCGATCTCCATCTGATTGAGTTTAGCTATGCGGAGTATCTCCGTTCCGGTCATCTGCCCGGTTCCAACCACACGCTCTCCGAACTCAACGTTCAAAATGCTGACCGTGCCCGACATGGGCGCGTAGATGCTCGTTTTCTCGAGGTTTTCGTGTGCTTCCCGTTCAAATGCCGCGGCGCTTTCGAGCTGGAACCCGGCGGCGTCACGGTTGGCCACGGCGATATCGTAGTTCGTCTTGGCGACTTCGTACTCACTCTCCGGAATGACATTTCTCTCGTGCAGATCTTCCGCCCTGCGCAACTCCTGCTTCACGCGCAGCAGGTCAGCTTCGGCGCGACTGAGACCTGCTCGAGCTTGTGAGACGCCGGCTTTCGCCTGCTCATACTGGGCCTCATAGAAATCAGGTTTGATTCTAATGAGAAGGCTGCCCTTCTCAACCTCCTGTCCCTCTTTTACGCCGAGATAGATGATTTCGCCGGAAACGTCAGGGCTGATCTTGACCTCGATCTCAGGTTGGACTCGTCCAGACGCGGTCACCCTCTGGGTCACATTCCGGATATCGGCCTCGGCAGTCTCGACCATCGTGCCACCTCCGGAGGCGCCGAACCAGCCCATGGCGCGTCCGCCGACACCGACGATCAACAGGATGACTATGAGTCCAACAATGACGAATACGATCCGCTTCGTCGGATTAGTCTTTTGGGCAGTCATATGCTTCTCGCCTTCCGCGGATCAGAAGATCACTACGTCGGGCCTGATTCGTCCAACGAAATAGTCCACCAGGCGCACACGCGCCAGGTAGTTGTATACGGCTGACGAACGGCCGCTTGCGGCGGAAACATACGAAGCACGGACTTGGGACAGTTCGACCAGTGTCGACGCGCCTACGTTGTAGCGTTCCTGCTCTGCATCGAGCGCCTGCTGGGCAGCCCGAACCTGCCGTTCGGTGACTTCCAGCTCCTTGATGGCGAACTGATAATCCAAGACCGCTTGCCGGACCTCGAGCGCGACACGCTGCTCAAGATCCTCGTAACGGAGCTCGATATCTCGCTGCTGAACCTGTGCCTGTTCGACACGGTATTTGGTGTCGAAGCGATTGAATATCGGGATCGACACGCCGAGGCGGACATCTCCCGATCGTTTCTCATCGAGCTGCAGCGAGAACGACCGGTCGAGCGGATCGGCGCTGGAATAGCTCGATCCGTACCCCCCGCCGATATTAATTTCCGGCCAGTACGCGGCCTGGCTTGCTCTGACTCCTTGACGCGACGCATCGATTCGTCGCCGTTCGGCGGCGAGATCGGCTCGATTCTCAAACGCGACCTGGATTAGTTCCTGTATGTCGGTGTTCTGCGGCAGCAAGTCGACCTCATCGGTCGAGGGCGCCTCGAACTCATACTCGCCCAGGGGATTGAGCTTCAACTGTCCGATCAGTGTCGCTTTGCTGATCTGAGACTGCCTTTCGGCCTGGAGCAGACGGAGCTCAGCCTCAGCGAGGTTTGCCTGCTGCTGGTAGAGATCGGAGATGGGCCGCGTTCCGACACGTGTGAACTCCTCGATGCGTTCGAGAAGTTGGCGCTGATACACAACGTTTTCCTGATCGATCTTGACCTGCTCCTTGTCCTGAATCAGCTGGAGGTAATTCAGAATCGCGCGCTGGATGACATCCTCCGTGGTGCGGTCGTGGCTGTAGTCTGCGGCCTCGTAGTTCAGCTGCGCCTGCTTCAGGCTGGCGACGTCACCGAATCCGCGGAAGACGTTGAGGCTGCTGCTGAGCCCGTAGTTTGCGAACCACGTCGTTTCGTTGACGAGTTGGAGGCTCGTCTGATCGAAGCTGAAGCCGAAGTTGACCGACGGGGTGGCGTTGAGGTTCAGGTTGGGTAGAAAGTCACCCTTCTCGGCCCGAACGCTCACTGCCTCAAGCTCGAGCTGGTTCGCCGACGAGCGCAACGCCGAGCTGCGCTCAAGAGCTATTTGGATAACCTCTTCGAACGAGATCTGCTCAACGGCCTGGGCGTTCGCACTCGAAACAACAAAAGCCGTTGCGCAGGCAGCGGCGAAAAAGGCCCCTTGTCTCATGGTCCTGAATGTGCAGGTGATACGATTCGGAAGTTCGCACGGGCCGGATTCAACCCCTGGATCGGAGCTCGCCGGCATGCCGGTTTTTGACGTGCACGTCCGGCCAAATGTTGCACTTGGGGCAGGTCGGCAAAGGGGGGTGATCGGCTGCCCACAAGTCAATGGCGTTTATTGCCGCCGCTTCTCCTTGACGAACCGGACGTTCTCGCGGAACCGCACTTCGAGCATCCATTCACTGAACGCTGAGTCGACGGGGATCGACTCAAGGGGCGTTCCGTCGAGAGCCTGCTGCGCCGCCCGGTCGATGGCCCTCAAGTACTCCTGCATTGTGACGACCGACTGTCGATCGCCAACCGGACCATGACCGGGCACGACCACGTCGAATCCGAGTGTAAGAAGCGTGTCGAGCGCAGTAATCCAACCGTCGAGGTCTCCGTCTGCAAGCTCCGGATGGCGATCGGTGGTGACGAGACCGCCGGCAAAAAGCACGCTGTCGGCTTCGAGCCAAAGGGCTGCGTCACCCTCCGCGTGGCCGGTCCCCGTCGGAACGACTTTGACCCTCCGAATGCTGCCGCTGAAATTCAGACGTGTGTCATAGACCACCGTCGGCGCCTGGCGCTCAAGCTCGCCCTTAGAGTCGACTATGCCCCTAAGGTGGCCGGCCAATAGGCTCAGTTCGCGTTTGGCCTTAGGGTCTGACTCCTCGGCAAGCCGGTCTTCAACTCTCGACAGCTGGTCCTGCGCTGCGGCTACCGATTCGGCCGATCGTCTACTCCCGGCAGCAACGACGCCTTGTTGCGTCGCCGAGGTGCTGAAGAATGACGATCCCTCGAACACCTGATTTCCGCCGACATGGTCGTCGTGGTAGTGGCTGTTAATGACGAACCTGATCTGGTTCTCGGTGAGCCTTTCGGCGGCCTCTTTCAGTTGGCGGCCGGCCTCCGGAGTAAGCCCGGTGTCGTATACGATCGCCGAACCGCCCATGTTGATGATCCCGGCATTCCCGACGCCGGATCCGCCGATGTTTGCGAGGGCGGCATAGACTCCCGGAACGATCTCCACGATCTCATAGGGAGCGATCTCGTTCGGCTGCGACTGGGTGCCTCGGCAGCCGAGCAGAACACCCGCGACGAGACACGCGACGGGGACCAGGCCTCTGGATGGAATGGGCATTCAACCTCCTCGTGGTGCGATTAGAGCGAGAACGGCAACGTGGCTGCGCGACCGATTCGTCCTCCATTCGGAACGGCAGTTGCATCGAGGCGACAACGTAGCGCGAACATGGTGTCAGGCGCAATTGTTTCTGTTGCGCGGATTGGTGTCACGGCTCAACTTGACTCCCTCTCGACGTTGGGCCCCAAAAAGTATCGCACGCCTTCACGAGCGAGATAGTCCTGAACGCCGAGATCGATCAGGTCATCGTTGTATGCGTAGTCATTGGTGAGGCCTGACCCTTCCAGGAGATTCACGCCCGAAAAGTATCCGGCGGCTCCCGGCCAGTCGTATGTGAAAATGGCCTCGTCTCTCGGGAAGTTCTCTTTCAAATAGTGGCCGAGATCGTTCTGCCACTTGGTTTTCACGGTGCGCTTGAACTGGAAGAAGCTCACTCCTTTCGCGTCGGGGTTATAGAAGTCGACCCACGCGGATGATACCCAGCAGGCCCAGCGATCCGATAAAGAACACATTGTCGAGTCGGGCCAGGAAGCAGAGGCCGAGCATCAGTCCAAGAACCGCGTAGTCATGAAGCTCGTTCGAACCGCGCGCCCGCACGAACAACACGAGCGCGGCGACAACCGTCAGTGCGTTTAGAAACGCCTCGACGCCGTACATGGCGGTAGCAAGAAAACCGAACGCCAGGAAAGGAATGCCGGCATACCAGTATCGGATCCCAACTTCTCGGCTCAGGCGCCGCAGGAGGTGCAACATGTACAGGAACATCCCCTGCTGGATGAGAGAGATCACTCGCATCGCCGCCAGCTTCTGCGTTCCGATCAAGAGAAACACAATGACGCAGACGGCCATCCACAGAGGATGGAATCCGTTTGTCGGTGTCACCGAGTTGAATGTGACGCCCACTCCATTCGCTATGTTGAGCGCGATCTGGAAATAGAAGTAGGCGTCGTCGGTTGGGACCATCTCCGGACGAAGCATGACTGGCAGGAAGTACGGCGCAAACAGGATCAGAAAGATCGCCCCGCTCAAGAAGGTTGGCCTCGAACCTGCATCAAAGCCGGAAAGATGCGTCGACCGCAGCATTAGTTCATTTCCAGGCAAAAGGTCCTGTTGTCACCCTCGAGGGCGACCGCATGAAACGGGATCCTCGAGGGTAATCCCGGTCCGCTGGGGAAGTGCAGCGTTCCTACGAGGAACTGGTTCGGATAGCGGTCTTTCGCGACCTTGAGAAGTCGATTCGCCTTCCCATCCTCGGAAACGCGCCAGATCGAGGCGACGAATTCAGTTTGACTTGCGCACCCTTCAGCCGTCACGGCGAGACAGTGGTCGATGCCGTTCGTATACGCGTAGTAGACGGGGCCTTCAGTTACGGCGAGCCGGGTGCGCACTCCCGTCTCAGGATCCAGCGAGTAAATATAGTTCTGCTGAAATTCAGCATCCGAGCCGTAGATCAGGCCCCGCGCATGGAACAGGAGGCTGACGGTTCGCCATGTTTCGTCACCGGCGCCTACGACTTCGATCGTCCGAAAACCGTCGACGGTCCTCATTATTCTACATTCCTCGCCGCGATCCCCCGTCACACACCAGAGGCAACCGGACTGCGGATCGTTGAATATGCCGTGTACGTGCCTCACGTCTCCTGCGGGAAAAACGTGAACAACCTCGAGTTCCAGCGATCCGGAGGGCAGGCGGTAAACACGAATCGGCCCGCGCTCGTTATTCGTCAGGTACTCACCGAAAAAGACCGAGCCGTTACCATCCGCAGCACAACCCGACCGGAGGATTCGTGTCGGCCGCGCCAGCCCGCGCAGCGGCTCGACTGTGTCACCGACGAGAACTCCTACCGACTTGGCGAATGTCAGGAATAGCCTCCCGTCGGCCAAGGGCATGATGTTGAAGAACATCGACCGCAGCAGGCGCTGGCCCAGTCTCGATCGCGATGCCACCCGTTTCCACATGGCCTCCGGGTAACTACCGGCATATCGTGGCGTGTCACCGAGCGTCGTCAGGCGATACAATTGATGGCGACGCGATGCTATGATCCGCCCTGGTTCGGCCCACTCTATCGCAAATCCGCGGAGGTTCCTCAATTCTCGGACCGACCACCGATCATCGACAATCTGCATCTACCTGACGGCACCTCGGGATTCTTTCATGCAGAAGTACGACCCAATTGAAAGAGCGTCCATTCGGGTTCTTAAGAAGCAGTCGATCGCATCCGCCGGATTGCAGACGATTGGCTCGTTCTCGTTGAAGCTCGTGTTGAGCAGTATAGGAATACCGGTTTGCCTTTCAAATCGCTCGATCAGGTCGTAGTAGAGTGGATTCTCCTCCCTTGCGACCGATTGAAGCCGTCCGGTGTCGTCGACGTGCAGGACGGCGGGAAGCCGATCTCGCCACTCCGGCCGAATCTTGTATACATGGAGCATGAACGGCGACTTCTCGTCGCACTCGAACACATCGGACTGACGTTCTGCCAGTATGGAGGGCGCGAATGGGCGGAATGGCTCGCGGTGCTTGATCCGCGCGTTTAACACGCTCTTCATGTCCGGCAGGCCGGGATGCGCGAGAATCGATCTATTCCCAAGCGCTCGCGGGCCCCATTCCATTCGTCCCTGGAACCATCCGACGACCTTGCCCTCGACCAAGGCGTCACAGGTCTCCCGAAGAAGTCCGCCACGGTCTAGTTTATCGAACTTCACGCCTCTAGCCGTCAGCTCCGTCTCGATCGTCTCGTCCGAAAATGCAGGTCCGAGAAATGCGTTGACCATTCTGTATTTTCCGGTCTCACGGCGGATCGACCTGCTCACGTACAACGCGGCTCCCAAGGCCAGGCCGTCGTCGCCGGCTGCGGGTTGGACAAATGATTCTCTGAACGGAGTCTCGTCGTACAGCATGCCGTTCGCCACGCTGTTCAGCGCGCAGCCTCCGGCCAGTGCGACGCGGTGATGCGGGACTTTCCTGTGCAGGATGTTCAGGAGATGCAGGTATCCCAGTTCAAATATGTACTGGAGGCCGAACGCAAGGTCCTGCTCACGCCTCGTGATCTCGCCGTATCGCTTCAAAGGTGCGCCAAACAGGTCGACGACGACGTCGGAGTAGTGCCGCTGCAGCTCGACTTGCCCTTTGCTGTTGATGTGGAGCCCCTGGTTCGATCCGAACGGCAGAAAGTATTTCGGATTGAGGCGTATCCCGTCGTCCTCAAGGATGAGCATGTCGTCGAACTGCTCTTTGTAGGTGTTCGACCCGAGAGCCGCGAGTCCCATCACTTTTCCCTCATCCCCGTACTTGTCATAGCCGATGAATTGGCACACCATCGTGTACAGCGACCCGAGGGAGTGCGGCACGTAGATCCGGTGAACCGGGACGACGACATCTCCCGTGCACTCTGCCATCATGCACGTCACGAAGTCACCGGACCCATCGATTGATATGCCGGCCGCACTTTCCCACCCCGAACAGAAAAAGGCACTGGCGATGTGAGCAAGATGGTGCTCGACATTGAACTGCTCGAATCGCAGTGCTGCCGGATCGGCGTCGCAATGTTCGACCAGCAGGGATTTGACGTCGTCGAGGTCCTTCCGAGTCGCCTTGATTTTCAGGAGGTTGAGCAAGCGGGTCGGGTGGGTCACCACATAGCTCATCTTCTTGGCCAGATTGGCCTTCGAGTCTCTGCCAAGGGCCACCGCGTCGACGTCCTCGAGCCCTAATCCCGCGATGTCCAGGCAGCGATGAACCGCCATAGCGGGGAACCCGGCGTAGTATTTGACCCGGTTGAGTCTCTCCTCGGCGATGGCAGCAACTGGATCCCCGTCCACGATCAGAGCGGCAGAGGCTCCGGCGTGATACGCGTTGATCCCCAACACGACACTCATCAGTTAGATCGGTTAAAATGACTAGCGAAACCGGCCTCCTGACGGGCCTCGCGACACTCCCATCGGCTGTTGGTCACTGGGAACGACCAGCTAGCGGCCCCGAAGTGACAGCGACCAGTGAGTGATTCGCAGCGATGCACCCGTGCCCAGCTGCGCAGCGGAGGGGGTGGGATTCGAACCCACGATACCCCTGAGGGTATGCTGGTTTTCAAGACCAGTGCGTTCAACCGCTCTGCCACCCCTCCGAACGGCCGCCATCGGTCACGGGACAATAGTCCCCGCAGAGGCGCACGAACTCAAGGAACCGCCCCATGTCCAGTAGCCCGTATTCAACGAGCGGAGAGGGAGGGATTCGAACCCTCGGTACCCTGTTACAGGTACGCCGGTTTAGCAAACCGGTGGTTTCAGCCACTCACCCACCTCTCCAAACCGAATGAATCAGGCATCTGCTACGAATTGGAGGAATATATGTTTTTCCAGGTCCGAGGTCCGAGGTCCAACCCGTGATCAGTTGGGCGTAAACCCCGACCAATGCTGAATAACCAATGACCAATGGCAGATTGTTTCCATACCAGACGACTACTGCTTAGCCAGTGCTTCGGCGCCGCTGGCGATTTCGAGGATCTCTTTCGTGATTGCCGCCTGGCGAGCCTGGTTGTATCGCAGTTGCAGGCCACGGAGGAGCTCGCCGGCGTTCGTCGTCGCATTGTCCATCGCCACCATTCGCGCTCCCTGCTCGGCTGCATTCGACTCCAGCATAGCCCGCCACATCTGGAAATGGAGATATCTGGGCAGCAGCACCTCGAGGATCTCCTCGGTGCCGGGCTCGAAGATGAAATCGACGCCCTGGTCGGAGGTGGTCGGACTAACGTAGTCTTCGCTGATCTCCATCACGGGGGTCACGAACTCCTTGGTCGGCACGGGCAAAAACGGTTCAACGACTCGGTTCTGCGAGATCGTATTCCGAAACTCGTTGTAGACGACCCACACGCCGTCCCATCTTTTTGAACGGAACCCGCGGATGACGATGTCCACGATATCGACAACGCGTGAGAAATCCAGCTCGTGGAACACGCCTCTGTAATCGCCGACAAGGGTGTAGCCGCGTTTCTTAAAGTGCTCGTGACCTTTCCGTCCGATGCAGACCAGATCGAGATGCCCCGAATCGCGGAAGGAGGCGAACCGCCCCGAGATGGCGGACTCGGCTTCTTTGATGACGTTTGTATTGAACGCTCCGGCCAAGCCTCTATCGGCCGTCACAACAATGACGAGCACTTGGCCCATCTCTTCTCTTCGATCGAAGAGGTCGTGCACAGCGGGGTCGACCTTCCCCTGGATCTCGTTGATTATTTCACGGAGCTTGAACGCATACGGCCGCGTCGAAAAAATGCGTTCCTGAGCGCGTCGCAGTTTCGCAGCAGCGACCATCTTCATGGCGCGCGTCACCTGTTGGGTGTTCTTCACCGAGGCGATGCGAGTCCGAATGTCGCGAAGACTTGCCATGGTTCAAGCTGGTTTTCGGGGCCGAAGACCTCAGGCTTCGTAGACGGTTGCCAGGTCCTGAGCCTCCGTGCGGATTAGCTCGGCTGTCTCGTCGCTCATCACGCCGGTCTCGACGATCGACTTGAGAGCCGCGGGCTGCTTCAGGTGGAGCCGGCTGAGCAGCTCTCGCTGGAACTCCCTGACCTTGTCGGCCGGCATCTTGTCAAGCAAACCTTGCCCCGCCACGTAGATCGCTGCGACCTGGTTCTCTACCGACATTGGCTCGTACTGACCTTGCTTCAGGGTTTCGACGAGCCGCTCTCCCCGGCGAAGCTGGGCCTGCGTGGCGGGATCGAGGTCAGAGCCGAACTTCGAGAACGCCTCGAGCTCCCGATACTGGGCAAGATCGAGGCGGAGGGTACCGGCAACCTTTTTCATGGCCTTGATCTGTGCGTTGCCTCCGACCCGGCTGACCGAGATACCGACGTTGATCGCCGGCCGGACGCCCGAGTTGAACAAGTCGGCTTCGAGATAAATCTGCCCGTCGGTGATCGAGATCACGTTGGTTGGAATGTATGCCGAAACGTCCCCTGCCTGTGTTTCGATGACCGGAAGTGCGGTCAACGAGCCTCCACCCTTCACCAGATCCTTGATCGAATCGGGCAGGTTGTTCATCCGCCGGGCCACCTCGTCGCTCGAGTTCACCTTCGCGCCCCGCTCGAGCAGACGGCTGTGCAGATAGAAAACGTCGCCCGGATAGGCTTCACGCCCAGGCGGACGCCGCAGGAGCAGAGAAACCTGGCGATAGGCGACCGCATGCTTCGACAAATCATCATAGATCACGAGCGCGTGCCGGCCCGTGTCGCGGAAATACTCTCCGATACATGCACCCGCAAACGGCGCGATGAACTGCATCGGGGCGGGGCTCGACGCCGGAGCGTTCACGATTACCGTGTACTCCATGGCGCCGTTCTCCTCGAGCGCCCGCATCACCTGGGCAACCGTCGAGCTTTTCTGGCCGATCGCTACATAGATGCAGTAGACCGGCTTGTCTGTCTGTTGCGTCAGCTTCTGATTGATGATCGTGTCGACCAGCACCGCCGTCTTGCCGGTTTGCCTGTCGCCGATGACCAGTTCTCGCTGGCCACGCCCGATCGGAATCATACTGTCGATGGCCTTGATGCCCGTCTGGAGCGGCTCTTTCACCGGCTCACGGTAGATCACCGACGGCGCTTTCCGTTCCAGAGGCATTTCGAAGACCTCTTCGCCCTTGAGCGGGCCCTTGCCGTCAATCGGGTTTCCGAGCGGATCGATTACACGTCCAAGCATGCTCTCCGTCACGCCGATGGACGAAACCCGTCCGGTCCGGCGGGCCTCGTCGCCCTCGCGGACCAGCTCCGACTCGCCGAATAGCACGGCTCCGACATTGTCTTCCTCCAGGTTGAGGACCATGCCGGTCACGCCGCTCCTCGTGAACTCGATCAGCTCGCCGGCCTGGACGTTTTGCATGCCGTAGAGTCGCGCGATTCCGTCGCCGACCTGGAGGACGGTGCCGACCTCATACACTTCTGTTTCCGACTGGAACCCGCTCAGTTCCTTTCGGAGAACCGCCGTTACTTCGTCTGGTCGAATTGCTGTAGCCATTTTGTATCGTCTTAGCGTCCGACGGCGTCGGACGATTCATTCGGTTAATTTCTGAGGAACGAGCCGCCTTCGAGCTGGGCACGCAGAGCCGAGAGTCGACGTTTCAGCGTGCCGTCGTAGACCGTGTCTCCCACCCTCACCACCACACCGCCGAGGAGGCTCGGATCGTGCTCCACATCGAGGTGGACTTCCGCATTCACCACCTCTCCAAGTCTAGTCTTTAGAGAGTCGATTTCTTCGTCGGACAGCGTCATTGCGGTTCGCGCCTGCGCTTCCACGATCCCGAGCTGTTTGTTCCGGAACGCGCGATATTCGCTGAGCACGTCCTTGATCATGTCTCCGCGTCCCTTGTCATTCAGCAGCAGCAGGAATCGGAGAAACACGTCGGAGACGCGATCGGCGAACAGTTTCTCAATGATCGACCCCTTCGTCGTGGCGCGGATGACCGGGCTCGCGAACATCAGCTCCAGGTCGCGGGACTCGTGGAGAGCGGCTCTCGTCATGGCGACGTCGGCATCGACTCGGTCCACGACCCCTCTCGACTCGGCCTCGTGGTGAAGGGCTGCGGCGTATCGGCGGCAAATGGCCAGGGCGCTCATGTTGCGTCAGTTCCCGTTCAGGTCACGGATGAAGTCCTCGACCAGCCGGCGATTCTTCGGTGCGTCGAGGTTTTCCTGGAGAAGCTTCTCCGCCGCCTTGATGGCCAGGTCGGCAACCTCGGTTCGAAGCTCGTCGAGCGCTCCCTGTTTCTCTCGCTCGATTTCGACCCGTGCAGCCTCCTGCATGCCCCGTATCTGGTCGCGCGTACGTTCGACCTCCTCGGATCTGAGCGCATCTGCGGCTTCGCGCGCTTCACGCAGCACGCGTTGCGCATCTACTTCCGACGCGCGGCGTGCCCGCTCGTTGTCTTCAGAAATCTGCCGCGCTTCTGCCAAGGCCATTTCGGCCCGCTTGATCGACTCGTCGATCGTTTTCTGCCTGTTTTCGAGCGCGCTGGTGATTGGTCCCCAGGCATACCTCTTGAGGATGAACGCCACGATCAGGAAGACCAGTAGCGTGAACACGAAAAGACCCACCTTGGGGTCGAGCAGCGCCGGCGTGGGGTGCTCCGGTACGGATTGAAGTATTCCTACAATCATAGAATCTCGCGTCGTTTCTCGAACGGACGTTCCGGGTCGGATGTCAGCGCGTGCGGCTCAGCCGTGTCGGGCTTCAGCCGGTCGCGAAGATCAGGATGATCGCGATGATCTCACCGAAGAGTGCGACACCTTCGATAAAGGCGGCGGCAACGATCATCGTGTTCCGAATGTCACCGCCTGCTTCCGGCTGCCGCGCCATGCCCTCGAGGGCCGAAGCGGCGAGTCGACCAATCCCCACGCCTGCTCCAATAGCGGCGCCCAGGACGGCGATTCCAGCGGCGATATATGCAAATGCTACAGGTTCCATGATGTATCAGGTGTTTTTTGAATCCGTAGGTGACGTCAATTAAAGGTCAACTTAAAAATGTCAGTGCAGCGGAAGCTGGGCGACCGCCTCCCCGTGCTCGTGTTCGTGGGCACCGTGCCCGTGTTCCTCGACCGCCAGCCCGAAGTAAAGCGCCGAAAGCATCGTAAAGATGTATGCCTGGATGATGCTCACCAGGATCTTCAGCATGTAAATGAAGATCGTCATCGGAACGGCGACCAGGATCGAGCCCCATCCGGCGACCGTCCCGATTTTGGCCGTGAAGATGAAAATGAGACCCAGCAGGCTCACGATAACGAGGTGGCCCGACAGCATGTTGGCGAACAGACGGACGGCGAGCGTGATCGGCTTGGTAAAGAGACCCAGAATCTCCACCGGCACGATGATCGGCTTTACGAAGCCCGGAACGCCGGGTGGATTGAAAATGTGCATCCAGTAGTCGCGACTACCCGACAACTGGGTTATGGAGAACGTAATGAGCGCCAGTGCGCCCGTGACCGCGATGCCCGAAGTTGCGGTAACTCCCCACGGCAGCAGCCCGATCAGGTTGCCGAGAAGAATGAACATGAAA
Source organism: Rhodothermales bacterium (assembly GCA_035512315.1). Taxonomy (GTDB): domain Bacteria; phylum Bacteroidota; class Rhodothermia; order Rhodothermales; family DATKEJ01; genus DATKEJ01. The sequence continues at coordinate 19,101 of DATKEJ010000185.1, forward strand.
ACACTGAGGAGGTAAGGGAGATACTTCCGGTACTTGTCTCCGATGGTCGGCTTGGCAACCTCGTCCCGGATGAAAATGATCAGCGACTCCATCATGTTCTGCCAAGCGCCCTGTGGAGCAGTCTCAGCGCCGATACCTTTTCGGTACCGGGCGGCAAGCGAGAGTCCGATAAACAGAAGAATCACACCGCAGAGCAGCACGAAGACCATTTGCCTCGTGATGGAGAAGTCGATGAAAATCATCTCGGCCGGCGCGGCGGAGACGACGGGGTATTTGAAATGGGTGTGCTCTTCCTCGACGGCATGGACCTGCTCCACGCTCAGCAATGCGGCTTCTGGCGCGTAGTCGGACTTGAGCGTGTACCGGCCGGATGCCAACGCGCCGTGTGTGCTCAAAAAGGCATCGACCCGATACCCTCCGTCGGCGGACCGAACGAGGAAGATGCGGGGCAGTTCGATCTTGCCTAGCGGCTGGAAGTCAAGGTAGAAGCCGTCGGCCGAGTGGCCGATTGCATCGGGATCACCGGGGTCTTCGGTGTACGCGTACGAACTCGACAAGCAGAGGAGCAAAGGGAGCGCCAGCGCCGTTCGCCACACTCTGAGCCCTACTTGTGCATTCGACTTCATCCTGATCTTAAGTGTGTATTTCTGTCATCAACCGCCTGATTTCCCGATGCGCATCAAGGTCCGAACCTCGATCGCCAGTCCGATCATCGCAACGACCAGAAAGGCGCCTGCAAACGCCAGAGCGTGCACGGGCAGCAGCAGAAACACGGCAATTAACGAGGCGAGCATGGCGGCCATGCGAAGCGCCATTCCGCGAAAGATAGTTGCCACAAAACGTGCGCCCGGAGCCTTCAGCGCGCTGCGCATCGAATGGATGCTCCACGCTATCGTCGACCCCGCGAGCCCCACGCCGAGAAGCGCGCTCAGAACCAGATTGCCTTCGGTCATTTTCTCTCGTGGTGGCCCGTTATTTCAGGCAAGCGCAAAGTTTACGGACTCCTCCCGGTTTTAGCCCCAGAAACGGAGTGAATTAGGAATTAAGAATCCGCTCAGGGTCCGAAGTCCGAGGTCCGAAGTCCGACCCACTATTGGCGGTGCTCTATCTCGCGGAGCTGAACCGGATGATGACCTCGGCCGGCCAGTGACTCCTTTGGGTCGGCGGACCGAACGTGAATGCAATGCCGGTTGGGAGAGCCAAACGCACTTAAGACGGATTGACTGTAAGCCTACACGGATCCCGATGGATGGTTGGACCTCGGCCCTCGGACTTCGGACTTTTTTCGCTTCTCGTCCGCGTTGAGCTCATTGGCGATTCGGAGTATCTGATAGAAGATTCCGACCATGCCGAGCACGGCGCCTGCCAGGAGGAACCATGGGAGAGTGTCGAGCCAGCGATCGAGCGCGTATCCGCCGGCGGTAAAGAGGAGAAGCGTTGATGCGATCTGCCAGCCCAATCCAAGGAGATTGGCCCGGCTCGAAAGTTGCCGGCCGGATTGTTCTTGCTCTGACCCGTCGATGCTCACTCCATCGGTATCAGGGACTGAGGCGCTTGTTCCGGGGTCTCCGGCTTCCTCACGGGTTTTCCGTTTCCGCTGCCCACGCGCGACGGTTTGCCGATCTCGAACCGGCCGCTAAGCGCCGCCCCTTCCTCCACGGTCAGGAATGCTGCCGCCACTTTGCCGAGAATCGACGCCGTGCTGCGAATGATGAGTCGCCCGTTCGCACTGACGTCGCCCTCAACACTGCCGGCGAGATCGCCGTCCTCCGTGAAGATTCCGCCGACGACGATGCCTTCCGGCGCCACCACCACACGGTTCTCGACCTTCACTTCACCGTTGATGCGCCCCCCAATGCGGACATCACCCGTTACATGCAAGTTGCCGTCGATTACTACGCCCTTACCGACGATATTGATTTCGCCGCTGGACTCTGTGCCGTTTCGATTGCGCATACCGGAGTCTTCGGTTTTCGACGAGTCAGCCATTTCGGCTTCTCTACCGGTTGGTTTGTTTGAGAAGATCGACATTCCGTATCTGGAAAGACGAACGAGCCACGACCGCCTCTCGCGTAGCGACAGTCGTGGCTAGTGTAAAAAGTAACGTTCCGGGTCCTGAGCCAATCCTTCGTGCCAAAGTTCGAAGTGGATGTGTGGACCGGAAGTAATTTCGCCGGAATTCCCGCTAATTGCAACAGGCTCTCGATCAAGAACGCGCTCACCTACCCTTTTCAGGAGGCGATCGTTGTGCTTATACACCGTGACGTATCCGTCCGAGTGCTGAACCCCGATGGTCCAACCGCCGTCGTACCCCCAATCCGCGATGACGACGTACCCGTCACCGACCGACTGCACCATCGTGCCGGCCTCGACTGCTATGTCCACCGCAAAGTGACCTGTCCTCAAGTCGAATCTTCGCGTGACGAAGCCCTCGGCCGGAGGTCTGAACGGGAGCTGAAGACCCGACAGATAACTCCGCGTGACGACAAGAAGACTCGGAGTCGATAATGCGACAGCCGGCATTCGCTCAAGCGAAAGGGCGGGTTGTTCGTGGTCGGCCCAGTCAGCGGACATCGGAGCGTGGAGCGGCCCCAACTCCGTGGAAAGGCCCGTTTGGGGAAACGGGCTTTCCGCGCCGATCTCCGGATCCGGTTCAACGCCCACGAGCGATCCGAGCAGAGCCGCGTACTCCCGCTGTACGTCCAGAGAATCTTCGAGATGGTCGATACGCATGGCGTTTGTGATTGCCTCTTCACGCATCTGCTCCATATCGCGTCCCCGCACCAGGTCGGCGACGGGGGTAAACACGACGATCACGATGGCCGCGGCGGCACTCAGGGCGAACGTCGCCAGGAGCGCGGCGCGCACGTAGGCGGGCCGCACCTGGTACTGGCGCGGTTCCTGCAACCGGTCTTCAGGAATGATGAGGACCGTGATTTTTTTGCCGCTCTGCCTCAGCAGGCGCCATAGAAAGCGAAAGATCATGTAGGCTCCAGACTGAAAGCACCCTACGACAGCTTCCGGGGCCGGTTCCGCGAGAATGTCAACCTGCCCGGGAATGGGGCTACTTTTCGCTTTTAGTTGCAAAGGTACCCTCGCAAGTGCGAAATTTAGTGCTGGTTCTCCTGGAGGCTGGAGAGGCATGATTGGACGTCCCCAATGACCGCGCAATCGGATGGGTGGTAACTCTCACGATGAATCGATTCGGTGTTCGTTCTGCGGCCGCGCAGCCCACGAGGTTACGTCGATGGTCGCGGGACCGAGCGTTTACATCTGCGATCGGTGCGTAAACGACGCGGCCGGAATTGTTAAGGCCGACGGGGGTGATGCGCCGACGGCCGTTGCTCCGCCGCCTGCTCCGCGCAAGCGTCGACTGCTCCCGCACGAGATCAAGGAATCGCTCGACGAATACGTCATCGGGCAGGATCGCGCCAAGAAGGCCCTTGCCGTCGCAGTTTACAATCACTACAAGCGGATCGAAGACAGTGACCACCTCGTCGAGTATCGCGACGTCGAGTTGGAGAAGTCGAACATCCTGCTCGTAGGCCCGACGGGCACGGGAAAGACGCTGCTGGCGCGAACCCTGGCGAGAGTTCTAGACGTGCCTTTCTCAATTTCGGATGCGACGGCCCTCACCGAGGCGGGGTATGTGGGCGAGGACGTCGAGTCGATTCTGTCAAGGTTGCTTCAGTCGGCTGACTTCAACGTTGCCGAGGCCCAGCGAGGCATCATTTACATCGATGAGATCGACAAGATCGCACGGAAGTCAGACAACGCCTCGATCACGCGTGACGTATCCGGAGAGGGCGTTCAGCAAGCGCTGCTCAAGATCCTTGAGGGAACCGTTGCGGGGGTCCCCCCGAAGGGCGGTCGCAAGCACCCCGAGCAGAATCTGGTCAACATCGATACGCGAAATATACTCTTCATCTGCGGCGGCGCATTCGAAGGCCTTGCCGAGATTATCCGCCAGCGCGTATCCACGACTTCGATCGGCTTTTTGGTCGATCACCGGAAGGTGGTTCAGAAGGACGACCCCGCCCTCCTCCAGTATCTCGAACCCGACGACCTGCTGAAATTCGGTCTCATTCCGGAATTCGTGGGCCGGCTTCCCGTGACGGCCGCTCTGGAAAGCCTCAGCGTCGACGCTATGTTGAGCATTCTCACGAAGCCCAAGAACGCCCTGACGCGTCAGTACCAGAAACTGTTTGCACTCGACGGCATCGAGCTCTCCTTCGACGACGAGGCCCTGAAGGCCATCGTTCGTAGGGCCCGCTCGCTCGGCACTGGAGCCCGCGGCCTCCGATCCGTTATAGAAGACCTCATGCTCGACATTATGTTTGAGGTGCACACTCGTCCGTCGGTGTCGTCGTGCCGGATAACCGACACGGCAGTCGAAGGAGGCAGCCCCATCTTCGCAACACGCCGCGCCAGCGCGTGATCGATCGGCGGTCAGGGAGCTAGACCTACCGTCAAATCACCGCAGTTTCGACGGGCGTAAGAACCCCGATCCATTCATTCGTCGTATTCTTCCTATGGATTGACCGTCCGGTCAGACCGAAAGGAACACAATGAATCAGGACTCACGCCTCAAAAGGACCTGGAAGACGATCACGTTCTACTTTCGCGCCATCGGCGGCCGCTTCATGAACGAGGATGTGTTCCTGTGGTGCGGCGGCGTAGCGTTCAAAGTTCTCGTTACCTTCCTCCCGCTGTCCCTTCTCGCATTCGGGATATTCGGTCTGTTTCTTCGTCGCGAGCGCGTGTTATTCGGCTTGGCGGGATTCCTCCAATCGTTTATGCCTGGAGACCAGACTGCTGAAATCATCACGCTGCTCCAGGCTTACGCGGGCGCCAGCAACACCATCACGGTAATCGGCGGCGTCATGCTGCTGATTACCGGCGTGTCCCTCTTTTCGACGCTTCGGGTCGTATTGGAGAACGTCTTTCACAAGACACACACCCGGCGCTCGACGCTAAAGGGATACCTGTCGGACTTTCGGATGGCGCTGCTCTGTGGAGCTTTGTTTGTGTTGTCGATGGGGGTTTCGGTCGTGCTGATTAACCTAACCGGTTTTGGCATCGACGTCATTGGTTGGTTTGACGTCCAGGTCGTGACTCTGGAACAGGCGTGGCGGACGCTCCTCAGCTGGCTGAGTTACATCGTCCCGCTTATTGTGACGACGACGCTGTTCTTCATGCTGTACTACTTTACGCCCTGCCCCCATCCAAGCGCGAGCAGCAGTCTCACTGGGGCGCTCTTCACCGGAGTCTTCTGGGAGATCGCGAAGCACGGCTTTGCGCTGCTGGCGCGCCACACGAGTACCTTCGAGCGTCTCCGAAACGTAGACGAAGTGGTGGGGTTGAACGCTTTGGGCGAGGCGTTCGTACTGGCCGTAGTTCTTGTATTCTGGATGTACTACTCGTCTGTGATACTCGTGATCGGCGGGATGATAACGGCGCTGCGAGACGAACGGCTCGGCAGGACGAAGCCCCTGGCGGCGACCGGCAGTTGAGTCCATCACCGTCATTGTGGGTCGCCCACTCCGGATCGAGCATGGTTGAGCGAAAGCGTATAGATACTGCTGCGCGCACTTGCTGGTTATTGCTGTGCGCGATCGTGCTGACGTGCACACCTTGCTACGGTCAGACGGGCTTCGTTGCAGTCAACCAGGACACCAAGGTTTCCGGAATAGACTTCAGCGGCAACCGTGTTTTCGACGACCGTGATCTGAAGAAGCAGATCTTAACCGAGTCGCCCGGATTATTTCGAAAACTGGCATTCTGGAGTTCGAAAAAGTACCCGTTTAGTCCGGTCGGGCTACAGAAAGACGTCGCGCGACTCCGGCGCTTTTACGCCCGCCAGGGATTCCTACGGGCCGAGATCGATTATGTGACCGAGCTCGACTCGACGGAGAATAAACTGGACATCGAGTTTGTCGTCGATGAAGGCGAGCCGCTCATACTGCAAAGCGTCGACTTCATCGGTCCCGACGACCGGCCGGCCTACCATTCGATCGCCGAGGAAGAGCGAAAGAGCTGGCGCAATTTTCGAAAAAAGAGCGGGACGCTCCGCCTGGGCCGGCGTCCGTCCTCGACTGAGGTTCTACTACTCAAAGATGAAACGCTCACTTGGCTGAAGAACCACGGATATGCGTTCTCGGATGTCACAGTGGAATCGGATACTGACTCTACCGGTAACGTGGTCGACCTGCGCTTCAAAATCCTGCCGGGCCCTCGCACGACGGTATCCAGCATCCAGCTCGAGCGTCTCGATGACGAGACCGCAGTAAGCGACCGAACGGTCCGTCGTCAGCTGCCCTTCGAGGTAGGCGATTTTTACTCGCACCGGCAGACCGTCAGGGGGCAGCGCGGCCTCTTTGCCCTCAACGTCTTTCGTGTCGTCATGATCGACCTGCCCGAGCAGGAACAAGACTCCACGGTCGACATTCGCATTCGACTGCAGCAGGCAAAACTGCACGTAGTCAGGGCGCAGACCGGATACAGCCTCGACGACGGCGTGAACGTCGAGGCGGAGTTTCTGAAGAGAAATTTCCTGGGATACGCCAGGCGGCTGACCGTCTCCGGATTGATCAACACTGGCCTTGGTGAGCGCTACGTCGACGGGTTCGTGAAGAG
>DATKEJ010000186.1:0-3874 GCA_035512315.1 Rhodothermales bacterium
GTCGACTTATACGAGGTGATCGGTCTAGACGCAGCTGCTCACACGGAATTGGTGGCGGGGGCGGAGCGCGTCATGCGGGACCAGTACCTGCGACTCAATAGCGACAAGAGGCGGCGAGCGCTCCTGGGCCTTCTCAGCGAGTCTTATCGGACCCTCAGAGATCCGGCGGATCGACGAAAGTATGATGATGGCCGATCGAATGGTGCTTCGCCGAAACCCGACTCTGCGAAAGAGCAGAGCGGGAAGAAAGCTAAGCTGCCGGTTGCTGACCGGCCAACCGACGACCAGAGGACACCGCCAAGCCCTCGAGGACCACGCGGAATTCGCTTTCGTCGGGCGGGTGCCGGAATCGCGCGCGGGATTGGAGTCGCTGGGGCCAAGCTCCTGTCGGCAGGCCTCCTGGGCGCACGATCCTTGGCCAGAGGACTTGGTTGGGCTGCTGGTCATTCCAGGAACGCAATTCAGAGGGTTCGCGCCCACCGGCCCGATTCCCCATCCGGAGATAAACCGAAGCCTCGCACTGTCCGACCACGTGTCCACCCGACTTCCGTTCGGCCGGTCAAGGTTGACCAGGAAGAGGTGGAAGATAGGTTCCTGGGACGGGTGGCCAACTCTGTTTCGGAGAGTGAAAGTCACCTGACCCGCGATAACCCGCCGGCTAGTCCTTCGGAGACTCCGTAAGAACGACTCTGTCGCCGACAGTAAGGCCCTTCTCTGCGGCCACGCCGCCATTCACCTCCAACACGGAGCGGGCGCCGCGCCCTATCGAGGCACGATACGGCTTCATATCAGCAGCAATCTTGACGACCCTGTTTTCCCTGTCGAGATAGATTACATCGATGGGAAATCGCATGAACATCGTGTGCACTGACGAACAAGGATCGATCAGCAAACCGTGACCATGGGGGAGATGCCGACGCATCATGAGTCCCCAAAACCGTGACCAGGCGCTTCGGGCCACCTGCACACTGTCAGCCAGCGATTCGCCAGTCTCCTTCGAGGCGGCGACGACCTTCATTCCGCAGGTCTCTCGGGGACAGGGCCGACGAAGGTCGGGCCGTCCGTCAGCACGATTACCTTGGCATCCTGATTCATGCGCCGATTTTATCGCGTACTTCCATTAGTCGCTCGTAACAACAGCAACCTGTGCCGCGTCCAGCTAAGCGGACAGGGTTATGAACGACGCTCGCGACTACCAACGTTTGGCGCCGGTCCAGATAAATGGACTGGCAGCGACCCAAGGGGTGCTTGCCTCCTTGTGTCTCCTCGGTTTCTCCTCAAGCGCCAACACATCGTGGTTGGCGTACCTGTCCGGTGGGGTCTTCCTATACACGATTACGATAGTGGCGCCGTTCTGGAGGCTAATTCCACCGTCCCTCGTCGGACAGATAGTCGTTGCCTGGGTCCCCAGGCTCGCAGCATTTCTCGCCGCATGTTGGGCTGCAACGGTTCTTGCGGATTGCCCAATGCCGGTGGCCATTTTGGGTAGCCTGTTGGTCTTGCTCCTTATATTGATTGCGGCGGTCGTTCTCCTCCTGGGCGCGACTCGGTGTGTCGTTTGGCTGATCGGCCGAGCGAGGTCCGCATCCCTGAGAGAACGGCTACGGACTTCATCCGAGTTGATCTGGCTGGCGATTGCTCGGTAGGCGCATACCCTTTCGCTGTCCGCTATGATGTTGTCAGGATGGCGCCCGAATATCCTCTTTTGATGGACAGCCCTCCTGCCCCCACGTCCGTGGCGGAGACAGGCCTCGATCTTGGCGTACTGTCAGACCTGGCTCTGAAGGCCGTTTACTTCGCAGGAAACATCTCAGGGAACGAACTGAGCGAGCGCCTCGGACTGTCTGTCCACGTCATGACTGAAGTACTAGCCTTCCTCAGGCGTGAGCGCCTATGCGAAGTCACGGGTGGTAACGGTCTTTCCATCGCCGGGCTGAATTACTCCCTCACGGCGTCGGGTTCCGATCGAGCAGTCACAGCGATGGCGACCGGCGGGTACATCGGAGTTGCTCCCGTGCCGCTTAAGGATTACTTGGAGGCAGTGCGTCGCCAGTCGGTGCAGAATGTTGAACTCGATAAAGAGCGTATCGAGGGAGCCCTGTCGAAGCTGATCCTCACGAAACGAACCATGGACCTGCTGGGTCAAGCGATTAGCGCAAAACGGGCCGTGCTCATTTACGGCGAATCGGGCAACGGAAAATCCACCGCCGCTGATTGTTTGCGTGAAGCTGTCTCCGGCGAAATCTTGATTCCCTATGCCGTCGAAGTAATGCATCAGATCATTCAGATCTTTGATGCAAGTACTCACGAGGCGGTTGAGCCAACGCCTGCAGTGGGGGAGGGTAGCGGACCCCTGGTCGACAGACGGTGGGTACGTATCCGAAGACCGTTAGTATTCGCGGCCGGAGAACTTGCATCTAGCCACCTTGAGCTGGTGCTGGACGATGTGTACAAAACGTACGAGGCGCCGATCCAGATGAAGGCTAACGGCGGCGTTCTAGTGATCGACGACTTCGGTCGCCAGCACCTGGACGCGGCGTACCTGTTGAATCGTTGGATCGTTCCGCTAGAGAAGGGCATCGACAATCTCTCGCTCCAGAACGGAGCACGCTTTCAGGCGCCGTTCGATGTCATTCCGATTTTCGTGACCAACCGTCACCCCGCTGAACTCGCTGACGAGGCGTTCTTGAGACGAATTCGTTATAAGGTCGAGATCCCTCCCCCCACGCCGCAGCTCTTTCTGGAAATTCTGAAACGCGAATGCGGAGACAACGACGTTGACTATGACGAGGCGGCGGCAAATTATCTCTTAGAACACCACTTCGCCAAGACCAACCGGCGGATGCGAGGGTGTCACCCAAGAGACATCGTTGAGGCGATTGTCGCATCGTCCGCCTATCAAGGAACCGAGCGGGCGCTAACCGTGGAGACGATCGACGACGCCTGCGCGAACTATTTCGCCTAACGTGAAAGCCACCCGGCTAAGGTTCAACTTCAGGGGCCCCTTGAAAGTCAGTTGGGACACGCAGAGGCACGGGCGTTCTTAAACTGCAGGTCTCAGGCTTGGGTCGTGCCGCGGGCACCGTGCGTAAAATCGATTCAGGTTGGATGATGATGACGACATGAGCCAGGGAAGTAAGCTGTGGGCGACGGGAGAGGCGTACGAGCCGTATGTGGGACGATGGAGCCGGCTGGTGGCGCCGGAGTTTGTGCGCTGGCTGGACATTCCGCCGGACCGGGATTGGGTTGACGTCGGCTGCGGGACAGGCGAACTGACTGCGGCGATCCTCGCGAACTCCGATCCGCGCTCGGTTCAGGGCATCGACCCCTCTGAAGGGTTTATCGCCTACGCGAAGAGTCGCCTGCCGGACCGGAGGATGGCGTTCGCCGCGGGCCACGCGCAAGACGTCCCTTGCGAGGAAGGAAGTGCGGACGTTCTCGTCTCTGGGCTCGTGTTGAATTTCGTGCCGGATCCGGTAGCGGGAGTGGCTGAATTTGTGCGAGTCGTGCGTGTGGGCGGGACGGTCGCAGCTTATGTTTGGGACTACTCAGGCGAGATGCAGATGATGCGTTACTTCTGGGACGCCGCCGCCGATCTGGATCCGAGTGCGAAGAAGCTGGACGAAGGGCGGCGGTCCTCGATCTGCAACGCCGACGGGCTGGTCGGGCTGTTCGAAGGTGCTGGCCTCCGATCGGTAGAAGCGCGCGCGATTGACGTTCCGACCGTTTTCGCCGACTTCAATGACTATTGGTTGCCGTTCCTGGGTGGGCAGGCTCCGGCGCCGCAGTACGCTATGTCCCTGGAAGAGGAACGCCGGAGCGAGCTGCGGGAGCTCATCCGGGAGAGACTTCCTATTTCGAGTGACGGCTCGAT
>DATKEJ010000187.1:0-3784 GCA_035512315.1 Rhodothermales bacterium
ACCCCTCACTCCTGTATTTCGCACATATGTGTGTCGGTACTAACGAACGCTCGGGAAGCCTCCAATCTTAGAACTCAACTTGCCGCCGAACCTCTTCCTCTCCCCTCTTGACGACGATCTCGGCCTCATCTCCTCGCCTGAATGCGCTGAGTGCCTCCATGTAGGAGTAGATGTCCTTGACCGGCGCTCCTCCCAGTTCGACGACGACGTCTCCGGCCTCCAATCCCGCTTTTGCGGCCGGCCGATCGTCAAGGACGGCATCGATACGCAAACCCGTGCCTCCAAAGGCATAGTCGGGCATGACGCCGAGGCTCACTTTGAAGGCTGCCGCTCGTCTCGGGTCATGGTCCCGCGTCTTGGTGAACGCGATCGGGGCCGGTTCGTCGAGCGACTGAATAACGTCGACCGCCAAAGATGCCACTTGGTGGATACCCTCGAAGTTGATCAGCGGACTGTCGTCGCTGGGTCTGTGATAATCGGCGTGCTGTCCGGTGAAGAAATGGAGGACCGGGATGTCCTTCAGGTAAAACGAGGCGTGGTCCGACGGGCCAAGCCCGGACGAATCGATTTTGACAGAGAATCCGCTCTTCTCGATCGACTCAATTAAGGGAACCCAGACCGGGGAGGTCCCTGCCCCACCGACCACAAGCGTCTCCCTCAGCCGCCCGACCATGTCGAGATTGAGCATGTAATTGACCTGATCAAGTTCGACGGTCGGGTTGTTGACAAAGTGCTTGGAGCCAAACAGTCCCAGCTCCTCGCCAGAGAAGGCGATGAACAAAATGTTGTTGGACTGCACCCCCGCTGCCGTGATCTGCCGGGCGATTTCAAGCAGCCCAGCAACACCGCTGGCGTTGTCGTCGGCCCCGTTGTGAATCAGCGAGTCGCCGGGCGATCGTGATCCGTTCCCGCCATAACCGAGATGATCATAGTGCGCTCCGACAATTACGGTCTGTTCCACGCCCGCATCGAGAAATCCGATGACGTTCCTGCCCCGCTTTTGGACAACCAACGCGGAGTCGTGCGGATTCGGATGGGTTGTAAAGGGAAAATCCTGAAACCAGCCATCGGTACCTTTCGGGCTCAGCCCGAGCCGCTCGAATCGCGATGCGACGTAATCGGCCGCCAGCATTTCGCCCGGGCTTCCCGTCGCACGGCCCTCCAGGTGGTCTGACGCCAGGAATATGATGTCGACGCGAATCTCGCCCACCTGAGCGCTCGCTTGATCGACGGCGAAGGCGCCAATCCCGGACAACGTGACAAGGAAGAGAAGCAGATGGCGCATGGGTCTCAGCTGGTTTTTGATCTGCACGGTTTCGTCTCCAAGTAGTAGAGTGCCTCCGGACAACGTGCCACGCGCCGAAAGGCTCCCCCAAAGCATCTGAAGATCTCGTGATCAATCCATTTCGGTCGCCCCTTCGAAAGTACGAAGGATGAGCGAGGACACGGCTTCGACGGGCACAGGCTCTCCTCTGACGATCTCGAGACGGCTCCCGGGATGTACGCTGTAAGTCGAATCCGCGAACGAACACTCAACTCGTCCGCTTTGGACTACGAAATTCGCCTCGCGCTTGAACGGGTCCCAATTGGCCAGCGCTTCGCCGCCGTGAAAAGCGCACACGGTCGGTCCGGTCCGCACGTGCTGGATGCCACTCCGATCCGCATTCCCCGTCTCCCCCCGAAGCCTGACGACACCGTGAACTACGTCGAGAACGGCCGGCTCAGCACTCTGATGCAGGCCGCCGCCCCAGTTTCCAATCGTCCGAACCCGCGCATTGACGCCGAGAACGATGTCGATCGGCCGCCCCGTTGAGGCCGCGACGCGGATGCGCGCGCGACTCCGAAAACGAGTCCGAATCTGGTCGCCCTCGCATAGGGTCGCTCCCTTCTCGGTCGAAATCCAAACGGCGTCCACCGCCCGTCGGATTTGGGCGGGCTGATCGTCTACCGTCATGACGTCGACGACTCGGCCAACCGGCTCCCGATCTCCACAAATTCCGTAGTCGGTGTAGACGTCAGGCATCCGCAGCAGGTACATCGCAAGGAGTGTGGGAACCAGGGGAGACATGTACCACAGGTTTGGACCCCAGAAGATACAACCGGCGCGACTGTAAGCACGGTATCGTCGACACTTGGAAGTCTCTCGAAATCGCCTTTCATTGCTTCCACCGACGTGCCTTCCAGCACGATTGTCTCGCTAGGGTTTACCCTACAGCACGGACGAAAAGGCGTTGGTACCATCATGCTGTCGTCGTACACCACAGATCCACTGAGGCTACGTCATGACTGACACTAAGCCCGGCACGCTGCCATCGGAGTTCTCCGAAATCTTTCGCTGGATTATCGTAATCCCCGTCTTCGCCGTCCTCGTCCTCCTCGCAGCCAACTTCACCATCGGATTCTTCAGGTGGCTTGGCGAGCAGGACGGCTGGCTTTACTACACGATGTTTCCGGTCGGGCTTATCATCATCCTGTCCAACGCGCTGACGTCGATCCTGGCGTGTATGATCGCCCCCAGAAAGGTCAGCGCCGTTATCCTTCTCGGCATCGGCTACCTTGTCGTCGTGGCGATAAATTATAGCCGCTATGACTGGGCCTCGGAAGGCGTCTTCTATTCGCACGCGGTGATGGTCTACGTCGGTCTGTTCATCGTGTACTATCTGGACAGGCTGAATGCAAGAGAGGGCGAAGCATCCGCCGATGTCGTGTCGTCGTAGCGGATTGCAGCTTCCATCCATCCGCACTCTTCAGCGTTCGTTGACGGAGGGATCTACGACATCTACAAGAACAGTGTCTACAGTCCCACCGTGACGCAAACCGACGAGGAGCTGCCCGCATGCAACGATTGCCACCAATCACAGGTTCACTGCGGAGGTAACTGATACCAGGAATCATGTTCACCAGGATTATTCTCATAGGAGTAGCAGCCGTTGTCGTCTTGGGCGCCCTCTCGAGCGGATCGGATCCAGTGGAGCGGGATCGGCCGATATTATTGAGCCCCATCGATCGTTCAACGGCATCCGACACCGTCCTGAAGCCTCACTCCGGCCCTCCCACCGCCCTGGCCCCGATCGCGAGCCACCGGCGCACCTCCACCGTTGCGACGCCGCAGGTCGCGTCGCACCCTCTGCCGGCAAATCTGGAGCCCGACGACTGCTTCGTGTGTCACGATGACAACACGCTTTCCATGGATCGTGGCGGATCCGACGTGTCACTCTTCACTGATCCAGCCCTCTACGCCAGGTCGCCCCACAACTCACTTGATTGCGTCGACTGCCACGCCGGGTTTGATCCAGATGAAGATCCTCACTTAGACGAGATCGTGCCCGTCGACTGCTCGACGTGTCACGACGCCGTCCAAGACGCCCATCTGAAAAGTGGCCATGCCGGGGAACTGGCCTGCAATGCTTGCCACCAGAATGTTCATGTCCCGAGACCCTCCGGGGCCCAGGAGGCGCTATGCCAGGATTGCCACGAAAAGGCTGTGGCTGATCTGGCGATCAGCGCCCATGCCGGCAGCGACGTATCCCCAACCTGCACCGACTGCCACAGTGCGCACCAGTTTCACCCGGCCGAGGCATCCACATGCCTCGCGTGCCACGGCGATGCATCGTTTGTCGCCCAACACGTCCAGGGAGAGGACCAGGAAACTGTCCTCACCTACGAGAACAGCATCCATGGGGGAATAGCCGAGTGCGCTGATTGCCATGAGGGGCACCTCGTATTTCCGACCGACGATCCGCGATCCGTGGTTTCCAGGATGAATGTGTCTGCGACCTGCGCC
>DATKEJ010000188.1:0-4260 GCA_035512315.1 Rhodothermales bacterium
GTTACCGGCGCGCTTCCCGCGTTTCAGAGGTACGGGCCGTAAGTGTCGCCCTGCGATTTGAATGTGGCTTTGTGTACACAAACAAGCTTGTGTCGAGCGAGGAGGGGTGCGGAGTCCGGAAGCCCGCCCGGCGTAGCCCGAGTCCAGCGAGGGCGAAGACGGGTCCGGTAATGGGTGAGCTGGCGAGCATCAATCACAAGCCCACGGGCTCAAAGCTAAAACAGGTCTATGGGCCCGCCTCTCGCCTTCCCGCTAACCGTCAGCTTAAGAGCCCTGCGTTCGCCGCCAGGAAGACTCGGCGGAATGTTCGCGATGTCGACGGCAAGTTTGAAATCACTCATGCCATAACCAATCTGACCCGACACCTTCAAAGGCTCATCGGTCTCCGAATGCACGCTCATCTGAAACGCCATGCCGGTTCGACGGCCATCTATCGTGAGATCCGCGTCCTCGGCGCCGGTCGAGAGGGTGCCTGTTCCTTTGATGCTGAAGCCTCGTACCGTGACCGTCAGGTCCAGCCTGATGGCCTCATCCGGTCCCAAGGATCCTTCCCAGCGACCCTCGAGATCGTAGGCCACATTGTTCACGTCGGCGATCCCCGATATCGACTTTTCGTCCTGACTGAGTGCCAAGTCGACGAAGTTCGAGGTCGGCCCCATCGCCTCGGTCCGCCACCGCCCCGTGATGCGCGTTTCATGCGGATCCGGACCGCCGCACGACGCCAGGAGAAATGCAATTACAACGAAAGCGAGTCGCATGTCACTCGGCATAGCGGCGCGCCAGGAAGGATTCGAACCCTCGACCCTCAGATCCGAAGTCTGATGCTCTATCCAGCTGAGCTACTGGCGCGGGAATGGTCATTGGACACAGGACACCGGTCACGGGGTCCCGTCACGAGGTTGGAATGTACGAACCGGCCTCACTCCGTGTTCTTTGTGGCTCTGTGTGAGAATAAATTCTGACGCAAAGTAGACAGGCAAAGTCGACATGCAGGCACCGCGGTTGCCGACCAGCCTCGCGGGTTGAAACCCGCTCGACGATTCTAGTTGTCGCCGTTGTCCCCAGGCTGAAGCCCGAGGTGGTTTTTGTGAGAGATTCTTCAACTACCCAACGAACCAATAACCCGCCTGACCCTCCGCTTCCAGCGCCGCAAACTAAACACCTTCTTCAGAAACGAATCTTCCGGACGGGTCCGAATCGAAGGAAGCGCACCGCTCGCCCCGTGGAATTCGATCACGAGATACTGGGCATCCGCCTCCCCCGTGTTCCGCATGCCGTGCCGCTCGCCGGCGGGGAAATAGATGACGCTGTTCGGGCCGTACGTCGATCCGTACGTCTCGACCTGGCCCTTCAGCACGACGATCGCCACGTCATGCGCGTCGACATGCGGGTCGTACCCGCCGCCCGGCTTTAGAATCGACGAGTGCGCGTGGAGCTTTCCGAGGCACGCCGTGGGTCCTTCGAAAAGACGCCGCGTCAGAAAGCCGTCCCTGATCTCCCGATGCTCCCCTCGATCCAACGCGTCGAACAAGCCGTACGGAAGCGCCGGCCCGCCCTGCCACCCCGGGCTGTACCATTTGAACATGAGGTAAGTGGCCGACCCTTCGTTGACCGCCTCCAGCGAGTGCGCAAACTCGGGAGGATAATAGACGAATTGGCCGGGCTTCAATCGGACGCGCCCCCCGCGTTCCGGCGAACCGAGGTCGGGCAGCAAAAGGTCAACCTCTCCGTCAAGCAGCAGAAGGATCTCCTCCTCCCGCTGCCGGTGCGGCTCATGCGGGACATGTCCGCGCCTCAACGCGGATGCGTGACACGCAATCGTCGCGTGGTTCGCGGTAGTTCCGCGGAAAAGCGGGTACGGCTTCCAAGGCGTGTCAGCGTCGAGCGCGAGAGGCACATCCAGTCGATGTGCCCTGCTCGTCAACTGGGGCTGCGATGCCGACTCTCCCGCGAGGGGTGGCGTGACGAAGCGGTTCTTCGCTCCATCGCCTGAACCTCTGATCATGATGCAAGGGGGTCTTGGTAGATCCAGATACTTGAAAGGCCAGTCGAGGGAGTTCATGTCCGGGATGCGGATTTCCGTCGACGGCGTCGCATACTGGAGCAGTATCGCATAACGGGTCTTGTCGGACAAGTTGTTCGATCCGTGCCACAACTGTCCGTCAAAAAATATGGCCTGCCCGTCGCCGACCTCGGGGATGACCAGCCTGCAGCGGGCGTCCCGCTCACGCGCCCATACCTCCACCGATTCCGTCGTGGCGCTCGCGCGATCCACTCCCCGGAGGCTTCGTTCCTCCTGAACGGTCAGGCCGAGGCGATGTGAGTATGGGATGAGAGCGAGAGACGACTCGAGCGTCACGTCCTTGATTCCGATCCAGACCGAAACCGTACTGGCCGCGTGCGGGGCGGACTCGGCGTCGCAGTGCCACGGATGCGCTGCGTTCGGCGCCCGCTGCGGCATCGTCGAACCCCAGAGCATGACGTCGTTTCCCAGGATCTCCACCACGACGTCGACGATCGCCGGATGCGCCGCCAGTTCGTAAAAGGCGCGGCTGGTGACGGCATGGGACTTATTCCAGTCGAGCGGCCGACCTCTTGTCCTACCCTGGGAAGCCATGAATTGACGGCATTCCTCCGATGTAAGGACCGGTAGCGGACCGACGTAGCCTTCCTCCCGGAAGTGTCTTACGATGTCGGCTCCTGCAGGCATCATCAAGTATCTAGGTCCGCGACAGCATTTCTCGGACGTTAACGTCGGATGGTGCAGGGGTACTCAACGGCGTGGCGGCAAGACTATAATCTAAGCATCGAGCGGTTATTTTTGCCTCCAGTCTTCCAGTCGGACTTGCAGACTTGTGGACCCCTCGTCGCTCCGCTATGTGTCATCCCGAACGCAGTGAGGGATCCCTACCTCAATGCGGGGTCCCTCGTCGCTGGCGCTCCTGGGGATGACGGTGGCTCCGCTACCCAGGATTCAGTCCTGTCCCCTACGGAACATCAATGACCCCAAACTGGTACTCGTGACACCAATGAAAAACACAATCGTTATCGACTGAATAACTCAAGTTTGATCACAATCTTCGGGGCATGGTGAGCCGGTTCGGTCGCGTCAAAGCGTCCGAATCGACAATTCCAGACCGGCGGTATTCCTGGCGCGCCCAGGTGAGCCCGCGAGCCGAGCGATTCGTCGCAGAGCAGATCCGGTGAAAACCCGGAGCCGACGGTACAGTCCGGATGGGAGAAGATTGAGAACGTCACCGGGGAAGCATCTCCGTTGACGAGCTCGTTTTCCTTAAGCCCCTGTAACTGTTTGTTATAGGGGTTTTTGGTTTCGGGTCCCGAGCCTGTTCGGGATACCGCTCTCCCTCTTGCCCTCACGAGCGGTATGAATACACCCGAATCACACGAATCCTACATGCACCGGGCCATCGAGCTGGCCCGACGGGGCCTGGGCACGACGCGTCCGAATCCGCTCGTGGGCGCCGTGATCGTCAAGGACGATCAGGTCGTAGGCGAGGGATTCCACGCCCGGGCAGGCGGACCCCACGCCGAGATCGAGGCACTGAACCATGCGGGCTCAAGGGCCAGGGGCGCGACGATGTACGTGACGCTCGAGCCGTGTAATCACCATGGGCGAACGCCTCCCTGCACGAAGGCCATCCTGGAATCGGGAATCAGGAGGGTCTATTTCGCGAGCCGGGACCCGAATCCCATGGTCGAGGGCGGCGGGGCGGCCTTCCTTCAATCCAAAAGAGTCCCGTGTGAATTCGGGCCGCTCACAAAGGAAGCGACGGATCTGAACCGGGGCTTCTTTCACTGGGTCCGAACGGGACGACCCTGGATCATTTCGAAATTCGCGTCGAGCCTCGACGGAAGAATCGCGACACGCACCGGGGAGAGCCAGTGGATCACCGGCCCGGAGTCCCGCCTCCGTGGACATGAACTCCGCCGCGAAGTCGACGCCATCCTGGTCGGCGCCGGCACCGTGTTGGCCGACGATCCCCTCCTGACCGTTCGACTGCCGGATGGCCAACCTGACGTCGCGCAGTCAGCCCCGTCCCCTTTGTCAGCTTCGGATGCCGCCTCACTGGAGCCAAGCCTCCGAACGCCTCGTGGCTCAATGACAGACCTCAGGAACCTCAAAGCCGCGCAGTCTCTCGCTCGGAGAAGGCGATCGAACAGTGAACCCCTCGGAAGCCTCGGGGCAAGCTCACGAACGCTCCGCATCCTCGTCGATGGAAGGGGTCGATCGCCGCTCGA
>DATKEJ010000189.1:0-4879 GCA_035512315.1 Rhodothermales bacterium
GCCTTCCTTGTCATGCGTGATGTCGAACTCATCGAGCACCCGCCCCTCTGCACTTCCGATCCCCACGCGATGCTTCTTCGATCCGATATCCAGGGCAACACGCAGCTCCGCCATGCTCATCGATAGGCCTCCGCCATTCGGGTGTCTACTGCGCGAGAGAGAATCGCCGAGTCCCCGTCATGTCTACTGGCAGAGCTACCTGCCGCGCGCGAGCGCCGCAGAGCACCATCCCGGCTGACGTTTTGGACCGGCAAAAAAGAAGATGGGGGCGGCATTTCGCAGCCAAGCAGGTCGACAAGCGACCGCGGACCCCAAGAGCCACACCCCCATCCTCACCATCCTACTCCTGCAAAACGAGAACCGCCCTATGGGAAAGTGGAAAACGCAAAATGCGCGTTTCCCACTTTCCCACAGGGCCTACTAGCGACGAGAAAAGAGTTGAACCGCTCTTGAACCTACTCATCGAAAATCTCCTCAAAATCCGATGGTAGACCCCAAGGTGAGCGACCCCAAGGTGAGCGACCCCAAGGTGAGTCGGGAAGGAAACACTGTCGCCTCGCGCGATACGTAGCCTGGCGCCGAGGCGCGGAGTCTCACCGCCGTGGCCGGGGGCAGGTCGCTGATCCAGAAAGAGAACCATCCATTGCCTTCTTCGACACAGGTCTTGAAATCCTGAACCACACGTAGACCCGCTCGTGGCCCGTCAAGGACTTCCACAGATGCATTCTCAGGGCAATTGTTCTCCACCTCGGCGTACACATTCCCGGCAATGTGAGCGTCCTGCGAAGGGGGAGCATTCGGGCGAGGTGCGGTCGGTGAGTACTCGTTGCTGCATCCAAGTGAGGCAAGAAACAACCCTGTGAAAACAAAACTATGGCGGAGTGTTCTCATGTCATCGCTCCTTTCGGTTCAGGAAACAGGACTCGTTGCATCAGCTGGGCGTTGATTCACAGATTCGCTCTTGACAGGGCGGCCCGCACCCCGCCCTGTCAGGGCTGATCGCGCTCGGTCGAAGCCACGCCTCCGAGGCTCGTTTGTGATGTTATCTCAGTACCGCTTCGCCATTATCTGCCGGTGATCACGTATTGGCTGCAGTCCCCCTGGCTTTTGAAGGGGCGTGGGTGATTAAAGGAAAGCCAGCCGTCATTCCTGCATTCGTCTACACTTGCCGGCGCGCCACACAACTTTGGGGTCGAAACGGAGATCGGGGTTCCTGTCGGGACGAGAAAGGTTTGAACGGTTACGACGGGACTCGCGGTAAGGTTCTTGCCCCTGTGGACGCGATTTGGGTTCTCCACGAAGGCCTGGCCCTCCGTGTACAGAACCTCACCTCCACAGCCGTCCTCGACGATCAATGCGCCGCTCTTCACGATCGTGTAGGCTCCGATGCCCGGGTGATAATGCCAACCAAGTACCTCACCGGGTGCGATTGTGAGTCGCCGCACCGTCATGGTGGCGGGACCGTCCAGCAACTCTGAATGAGCCATGGTGCCGACAGCGATGACTTCACTGACTGCAGCTTCCGCGGCACCTCCCAGAAGAACGGTACTCAGGACGGTTGCGGTTGCGATTCCTCTGCTCAATTTTCCGACTCTCATGTCTCAATCTCCTGTCACTTCGCTCGCGAAGTGTTGGTTGTGCGGACCGGGGTTCGCAGGAGTCCGGGACGCCTGTCCCGGCTGCGAATGCAGAATCCGCGTTGATAGTTTGCAGGCCGGAAGGTTTGCCCCCCAGGCCGGCGCCTCGCTTCATGGAATTCCGATTTGCGTGGAGTTCGCCGAAGTTCGATTCTCGATCGAGCTGCCGTAAAAGATCCACGGTGCTGTGGCGTCGTCAGTCGTGACCTCCAGAGTCAGCTCTCCGTAGTCCCCCGGCGGGACCGGGACCTGCACGAGCGAAAGCGGCGGGACGACAACTTCGAAACGATCGACAGCCAGACCACTCGATTGCTTCTGTACATGAGCCCCCCTCAGCTTCGGCCCTTCTGGCCCGGTGCTGGGGTCACTGTCGGGTCGGACCCCGGAGAAGTCATGGGGAACCTATGCGCAGAAGATCGGATAGTTCTGGGCAAACGTTGCGAAGTCCGGGAGATTCGATCGTGGGACAGTTTGTTTCTCGTCTGAAGTTTTGACACAGTCTCGCGCTCACGCCGACCCTTCGATCAACCGTCGCGGAGTGTCATCGAAGGGTCGCAGGCAAGCGTCCGCTGCACAGCGGACTGGTGAGCCGTCGTCAGTTGGTCGGCGGGTAACAATCCAGAAGATTCCAATACTTTCCTCCTGACGTTCCCATGATTTCTCTTCGGCGAGACCCCAGAGTGTTCGCATACACGGCCCCGAGGCCGAAAGGGGAGGAATCGATGCACGACACTCGACATACATCAGGAGCGGTTCGGTCCGTACCGTTTCTCGCGCTGTTGGCATTTTCGATGATGACGAGCCTTGCCACTGTGGCCGGCGCCGTGGAGCCGGGCGAGTTCGTGCCGACGGGGCCGATGACGCAACCGAGGGCGGGCCATACCGCGACCCTGCTGCAGGACGGGCGCGTGTTCATCTTCGGAGGATGGAGCGGCTCGCAGCCCACTTTCGTTGCGGAGATCTACGACCCCGGCACCGGCAGGTTCACCCGTCTGCCGACATCGTTCGAGCCGCGTGATGGGCACAGTGCCACCCTGCTTTCGGACGGGAGGGTCCTCATCGCCGGAGGATGGGGCGGTTTCGACACGGGATTCAGGGCGCTGATCATCGACCCTGACGACGGCCGGGTCACACAGACCGTCCGGATGAACCAATCGCACTGGGGCCACTCCGGGACGCTGCTGCCGAACGGGAAGGTCCTGATCGCCGGAGGAATCTGGGATCCCATCGACGGAACACCTGTGGATCCAGAGCTGTACGATCCGGTCACGGAGACTTTCTCCCTTGCCGGCCGCCATGCCGGCACAAGGCACGCTAATGTCGCTCCCTTCGGAATCCTGAAATCTACCGCACTGCCTGGCGGCCGCGTCCTGTTCACCGGCGGACAGCCCGAGGTCTACGACCCTGCCTCCGGGCAGTTTCGTCTGACGCAGCCGATGGTCTCGCCGCAATACCGCGCCGGAGTGGTGAACCACACCGCGACGCTCCTCAGGAACGGGACCGTGCTGGTCGTCGGCGGGGGCGCGGAGTTTGGCTCCTGTGGGGGCATCGACCGTCCCGAGATCTTCGATCCTGCGTCGGAGAGCTTCCGCGCCATCAATGCTACGCCCACCTCGCGGATTCGCCACACGGCGACGCTGCTGCAGGACGGCAACGTGCTGCTGCTTGGAGGCCTGGGAAGCGACTGTAAGGGCACAGACGCGGCAGAGCTCTACGACCCCGCCGCCGAGTCCTTCATCTCCGTCGGCCGCATGACCCAGCGACGGCGTGATCACACTGCCACGCTGCTGCTGGACGGCAGCGTCCTCATTGCCGGAGGAAGCACCGATCCCCGGGGGACCGGCAGCAATCAGTTGATGACGGCGGAACTGTACCGTCCAGTAGTCTCCACGCTTCCTCCGCCCGTGGCAGGGGACTGCGTCTCCGATGCCTACTCGACGTGCATGCTCGGCCGGTTCATGGTGCAGGCTCGCTACCGAAACGGCTTCGACGACGGGCCGGTGAATACGCAGGCGCTTGCGAAGGTGACCGCCGCCTTCGCCGACTCGAACTACGAGACCTCGTTCTTCTACTTCAACAATCCGAACAATGTCGAGGTGATGGTAAAGCTCCTCGATCAGGGGAATCATCTCGGCGGTGTTCCGACGATCGCCGTAATCACCGGCGTTGCCACCCCGCTTCGCGTGGAAGTGAGCATCACCGACACGAGCAGCGGTGGGACCACAAAAACGTACATCTCTGAGTTCCGCACGCAGGCGGGCGTTACCGACTTTACGGCGTTTTTCCGCTGAGAGTGACGACGAGCCGGGCGATCAGAAGCGCAAAGCGATGGAGGCCTGAACACTCCGCGGCGACTGATACGAATCCGGTCCGGTCGGCTGACCGAAGTTGACGGAGCGGACGTAGTGAACCCCCTCGACCGGAGTCTCGGTGAAGGGATTGAAGGCCAGAAGGCCGGAGCTGGCGCCGCCGCCCTGGCGCGTCAGCACGGCCGTCTGCGGAGCGACGACCGCGGCGTTGTTGAAGAGGTTGAAGACCTCCACCTTGAGCAGCGGCCGGAGCTTCACGCCGAGCTCGTAGCCGACTGCGACGTCCGTGCTCCAGACGTCGTCGGTCCGGAACGCTCCCCGCTCGCTGAAGTAGTACGGCACGGTGCTCGCCCAGTTCAGCGAGTATCCGGGGTTGCGGGGAATCCCGTTGAAGGGAGCGCTCCGCCCCGTGGCGTCGATCTCGCCGACCAGGGAGTAGGGAGTCCCCGAATCGCAACGCTGCAGAACGGACAGGCTGAGG
Organism: Rhodothermales bacterium; assembly: GCA_035512315.1. GTDB lineage: Bacteria > Bacteroidota > Rhodothermia > Rhodothermales > DATKEJ01 > DATKEJ01. Next base: position 4,428 of record DATKEJ010000189.1, read on the forward strand.
ACGTGCCCGCGATATGTGGAATGCCAGCCGGCCCAGACGCGCGCCCGGTGCCGCTGGTCCTGCCGGAGATAGCCGATCGGCTGCCGCTGAGAGTACCCGAAATACTCGGGATACCAGAGAGACAGCGGCCAGTTGCGGGGTGCACTGGCGCTCACACCCTCTTCGCCTTCGTCGTTGCCGCGAAGCTTCGAGAGTGTATAGCCTCCCCCGCCGCTCAGCTGTCCCCGCTGCCACGACCCCTGGAGCTGCAGCGCACGGTAGGTCCGCACCGTTTCGTCGTCGTCGTTCACGATCTGGGCGACGTCGAGAACATTGCCCAGGATATCGACACTCTGACCTGTGGTGGTGTCGAGGTGCATAGCGTAGAAATTGGTCCAGTCCCGCGACACGACGTCCAGCCGAATGGACGCGGATGATCCCTGCAGGCCATAGCCGATCGTCCATTCGTCCAC
>DATKEJ010000190.1:0-4084 GCA_035512315.1 Rhodothermales bacterium
GACACTGAGAGTCGGCGTGTTGTCGCGCATTGCTATTACGCTGATCGACGTCCTGTATTGATCGAGCAAGACCTGGTTGTCAATGCGGTCATATCGCAACCACAATCGATACCCATCGTCTCCTTCCGACGTCGATGTGGAAAGCGCAAGTATGAGTGCGGTAAGAACCCAGATGAGAATACCTGAATGGGGGCGCATTGGTCTTGTGTATTCCATGGTTACGGGGTTGCGGCGTCAACTACGGCATAGAACGCCGGCTTCGGCCTCCCTTCACGGTCGAACAGGAGCGGATAGTTGGTACGCCCAAACACAGGCCAGTCGTTCTTCCACGAGCTCAGGTCGCTCACGCCCCAGAAGGTCACGCGCGTTATAACGTCATCGTGCTCGACAAAGGCCTGAAACAGTTCTTCATACTTCAAGGCAAGGAGCTGCTGAACCTCATCCGGCAGACCCTCTTTGTACGGATCGATCTCAGCCTTCCAGGCCACGGTGTCGGTAATCTCGGCGCCCCAACTGACCTGCGGGAGGACGTTGACGTCGAGCTCCGTGATCATGACCTCGATCCCCAGCGCACCAAACGCCTCAAGTGCGCTGTTCAGCTGTTCCGGAGAAGGCCAATCGAGCTGGTAGTGCCCCTGCATTCCGATGCCCGTGACCGGCACGCCCTGCTCCTGGAGACTTTTGATCGTAGCCACCGCGCCGTCGCGTCTGGCCTCGTTCGGAAGCGAGTAATCGTTCAGGAAGAGTCCGGCGTCCGGATCAGCCTCGTTGGCGTACTCGAATGCCTTGGCTATGTAATCGTCACCAATGATCTGTCGCCAGGGGGAGTCACGGAGTGCACCATCATCGTCCCAAGGCTCGTTGACAACGTCCCAGCCGTCGATTCGTCCGCGATACCTGCCGACCACGGTCGCGATGTGATCTTGCATCCGAGCGAGAAGGGTGTCGCGACTGACGGGATTTCCGTCGCCGTCCTCGAAAACCCACCTTGGCGTTTGATTGTGCCATACGAGTGTATGACCGATGACCGTCATGCCCCGGCTCTTAGCGAATTCGACGATGCGGTCTGGAATGTCGAAGTCGTACCGACCGGGCTCCGGATGCACGTTTTCCCACTTCAAGGCGTTTTCGGTAGTAACCGTGTTGAAGTGTTTCTCGACGATCTCGACCTCCTTGGGCGATCGGCCAGTGATCTGCCATTCGTTCAACGCGGTCCCGACGGCGAAAGACCCGGCGAAGACATCCTTTAATGCCGGTTCATCCTCGAGCATCACTTCGGAATCACGGGCCTTGTCAGACTGCTCCACACAGCCCGTCAACATCAGGGCAAGCAGCAGGGAGCCCACCGCCGCCAAGACGTTTGTGCAGAGATTTGGATAGATGGCAGCCATGGTCTTCATGATTACGAATCGGTCAAGTGGTGCCGGGCCGAAAGCTCGGCGGACATTTGACGATTGACCGCCTTGGTGATTGGATAGAACAGCATGCAGATCACCCCGATCGCAAATGGGATGGCTGAGTAAATGGACGCCATCATCCTAATCCCGGCCAGTACTTCAGGCATGCGCGCAGTCGCAACCTCGTATCCGTAGGCGGCGAGAATCCAGCCGGCGAATGCACCGCCCAGTCCGAGTCCGGCCTTGAGTGCGAAGATGATGCCCGAATAGACGAAGCCGGTCGATCGGCGGTTGTTTTTCCACTCGGAGTAGTCGGCCGTGTCCGCGATCATTGCCCAAAGCAGTGGAATCGTCGGGCCGTAGCTGAGTTGAATCAACCCCGAGAGGACGAACATCATATTGACGTCCGTCGGCTCCAAGATGAAAAAGAATGCTTGCAGGATGGCCGCTCCGGCTAACCCGATTGTGAAAACCCACTTGCTTCCGAACCGATCGGCCAAGGGCTTAGCCAGAAGCACTCCGAGGATGTTCACCATGTTGCCCGTCATGTTGAACAGGCTGAAGCCCACGCTCGAGGGGTCACTCTCGGGCGTGATGATGAGGCCAAACGTGTCCAGAATCGCAAAACCGATGCCTCGCCCCTCGGTACTGGTCGCAATGAGTCCAAGCTGCTCGAGTAGCACTCTCGTCGCATCGGCGTCAACGTAGTACGAGAAGTAGTAGTAGTACGAACTGCCGCGCAGCGATAGCGTAATGAACACGAACAGCGTCATGAAGAACATGGCCATCCAAGGAACGTTCTTCCGGATGTCCTTGAGATCCTGTTTCAGATCAGGCTTCTGGCCCGGCGGGGGCTGGATGCGTTCCTTGACGCTGAAGAAGGTTATAACGAAGAAGACGACTGCAATGACCGCGAAAATCGCGATCGTCATCGACCATCCCTTTGCGTCGTTTCCGGCGCCAAGCTTGTCTACGAGCGGCAATGTGAGCCCCTGCACGACGAAGGCAGCAGCCATGGCGGCAAAAAACCGGTAGGTCGAAATGCTCGTCCGTTCACTGGTGTCAACCGTCATCACGCCCGTCAGAGCCGAATACGGTACGTTGTTCATCGTGTAGGCCATCATCAACAACGTATAGGTGATGACGGCATAGATCAGCGTTCCCTGGCTGTCGAGGTCCGGTACAGTGAAGGCTGCCCAGAAGAGGACGGCAAAAGGTATCGCCGACCAGAGGAGCCACGGCCTGAACTTCCCCCAACGGTGCTTGGTGCGATCAGCGATATACCCCATGACTGGATCCGTGATCGCATCGCTGAATCGCACCAGCAGCAGCATCGTGCCCAAAGCTACCGCGCTAATGCCCATCACGTCGGTGTAGAAACCGGCCTGAAAGATGATCAGGATCTGGAAGACGAAGTTCGCCGACGCGTCGCTGACGCTGTAACCGGCTTTCTCTTTAAACGAGAGCTTCTGAGCGCTGCTGCTTGCCATGAAGTACGCTGTTCGGTGGACCCTCAACTCTAAGTGTGACAGGCTGCAGATCCTCGTTTCGTGAAGACGTGCCAACCATGATGTCGAATAAACCCGGCTCGACTACGAACTCCATGTTGATGTCGAGGAAGGCGAGCGACTCCGGGCTTATTTCGAACGAGATGCATTTCGATTCGCCGGGCGCGAGAATAATCTTCTCGAAACCCTTCAACTCCTTGACCGGCCGGGTGACGGAACTGACCCGGTCACGGATGTAAAGTTGGACAACCTCGGCGCCGGTGAACGATCCGCTATTCGTCACCTCGGCGAGGACGCGCGTACCCTCGGTCGATTTGATGACCTCCGATTCGAGTCTCACGCCGGTTATCTCGAAGGTCGTGTAGCTCAGACCGAAGCCGAATGCGTACAAGGGCGTGACGTCATCGAAGAGATATCCGCGGCGTGCGGACGGCTTGTGATTGTAGTAGGCGGGTACATGGCCGACCGAGCGCGGGATTGTGATCGGAAGCTTTCCACTCGGGTTGACGTCTCCGAACAGAACGTCGGCGACCGCGCGCCCGGTCTCCTGACCGAGGTACCAGCACTCTAGAATTGCAGGTGCGGTTTCACTTGCCGCCGAGATTGAGAGCGGGCGGCCGTTGAAGAGAAGTACCACCACCGGCTTGCCCGTAGCGAGCACAGCGTCAAGCAGTTCCTGCTGCCGGCCGATCAGGTCGATGTTCGTCCGATCACCAAGGTGATTCAATCCCCAAGCCTCGCGCGAGGTCTGCTCGTTACCGCCAATCGCCAGGACCACGACGTCCGCCCGTTTCGCGACTTCAACGGATTCGTCGATCTGCCGCCTGTCTTGCGCTGGATCGCTCGGTCGGACCTCATCGTCGTCCCAGGTACCCGGCAGCGTTATCTTGCATCCCTCACTGTATAGAACTTCGATATCGCTCCCGACTTTCTCCCGTATGCCCTCGAGAACTGTCGAGTCGTATTTGGGCTTTCCGCTGTAGCCTCCGAGCAAACTGCGATCGGCGTTCGGACCGATGACGGCGATCGACTTAAGGGCTCCGGCATCGAGCGGCAGTAGACTAGCTTCGTTTTTCAGCAGCGTGATGCTTTCATGGGCCGCCTGCAGGGCCGGCCTCCGGTGTGCCGCGCATCCGGAGATCGTTTCAGCTTCGTCCGGATCGACATAGGGATCTTCAA
>DATKEJ010000191.1:0-5691 GCA_035512315.1 Rhodothermales bacterium
AAGGCCCTTTTGAACCTGGAACGTCACGGCATCGACTTTCGTAGAGCGAGGAAGGTCTTTGACGGCCGCGACGTTGTTGTCAGAGAGAGTCCGCGGAAAGGCGAGATGCGTTGGATCGCGACGGCCCGATTGGGCGAGGACCTGTGGTCGGTCGTCTTCACTCGTCGCGGTGGCTGCATCCGGATCATATCGGCACGGAGAGCAAGAAGCAATGAAAAAGAAAGGTACTATCGTTCGCTACTCGGCGAAGGAAATTGACGAGATGTTGGCAAGCGGTCAAGACCGGACCGACTGGGAGCGCCTCCGCAACATGACGGAGGAGGAAGTCGAGCGCAACGCGCTGGAGGACAATCGCCGGCACGGCATCCCTGACGACTGGTACGAAGACGCGGTCCTCATGAAGGGTCTACCCACAGAGCCCATCTCGATCTGCGTCGACCATGATGTGCTCGAGTATTTCCGTGACCAGGGCAAGGGATATCAGAGGCGAATGAACGACGTGTTGCGGGCGTTTATGGAAACGGACAAAAACGCTAAACGCTAAACGCTGAACGAGAAACCGAGCGGGGTGAGTGCGTAGGGCAGGCCAGAGCCCACTGAACCTGGTCTCGTTTTGATCCAGCCAGGTAGCGTCGGCCTGCCCGAAAGGCTGTCGCTCGTGCTGATAGACGAAGGTCAGGTCCGCATCGGATTCATAGGTCTCTCACCCGAATAATTCGGGATTCGAGATGACAAGGGGAGCCTGTATGTCGACATCCCCAACGGAGGTCACAACCACATCGGATTCATAGGTCTCTCACCCGAATAAATTCGGGATTCGAGATGACAAGGGTGGCCTGTATATAGACGTCCGCGCACGAAGTCACGGCGATGTCGTATCCGCACTTAGGGCTCGTCGCCTGGCGCAACGGCGGCTAAGGACGCCCGTTCAGAGCGGACAGCCGCCGCCAGGCGGCTTCAATTAACCCCGCGATTCATCGCGGGGTTGAGGGCGAAGATGATCCTTGAAACCGTTTCAACGGTTTTGCGAAGCTGCATCTGCGCGGGGTATGTGGAGGTTATGAATCCCCCCTCTTAAGTGTCCATTGCATGAGAACCCGGCTAAGCAGCCTGAGTATATGCAATGGACTTCGAGTGGGATGAGCACAAGTCCGCCTTAAATCTTGAGCGTCACGGGATCGACTTCGACGATGCGGGCAGCCTTTTCGACGGGAGGCAGGTTGCCATTGTTCGAAGTCGCCGGAGTGTGGAGCCTCGATGGCTTGCAACGGGCGAATTTCAGGGTAGAATCTGGACCGTGGTGTTCACGATTCGCGATAGTCGCATCCGAATTATTTCGGCGAGGAGAGCTAGGGAAAATGAAGAGAAAAGGTACCATCGTTCGCCGCACACTCGAGGAGATCGAGGCAATGCAGCGGGCGGGTCAGACCAAGACTGACTGGGAGCGTCTCGACAACATGACCGAAGAGGAAATCGAGCGGAATGCGCTTGAGGACAATCGACGGAATGGCATTCCCGACGATTGGTATGAGGACTCCGTTCTCGTCACGTGGCCGCCCAAGGAACCCATCTCGATCTGCGTCGACGAGGATGTGCTAGAATATTTCCGCGGCCAGGGCAAGGGATATCAGAGGCGAATGAACGACGTGCTCCGGGCGTTTATGGAGGTGGAGAGAAACGCTAAACGATAAACGCTGAACGAGAAACCGAGCGGGGTGAGTGCGTAGGGCAGGCCAGAGCCCACTGATCACTGTCATCCCGAGCAAGCCCGAACGCATCCAATGGGCTCGGGAACTCTTATTCGGGCGCGTCGAGGGATCCCTGTTGAGCGGTTCGGGATGACAAGGGTGGCCTGTATGTCGACATCCCCAACGAAGGTCACGTCCGCATCGGATTCATAGGTCTCTCACCCGAATAAATTCGGGATTCGAGGACAAGGGTGCGACCGCCGGTGCGTGCGTACGTCCGGATACGATCGATGGTCGCCATGGCGTGTTGCGCATGCTCCTCTCGCCGCGCGTACGATTCCAGCCAACGCCTGAACTCGGCATTGAGGGAGGTATTCCGTGCCCTGGCCTGCTCGCGAGCGGCCTCGATGAGGGCCTCGTCAGCACTGAAGGTGATGTTGGTCATTGTGCAAAAGTTCGAGAAACGCGACGGCCTGCTCACGACTGATGGTGGGGAATCCTTCGAGAAAGTCGTCGAGGCTGTGCCCACCTTCAAGATACTCGACAAGCGTCTGCACGGGGACACGCGTGCCCCGGAAGACGGGCGTTCCGCCCAGGATCTCGGGATCGGAATGATATACGTCTTCGCATTTCATGGTTTGCCGGCACCTGCTCATCGTTACGGAACCAGGCGAAAGAGGCGGTCATAATCCTGGATCAGCACCTCGGCGGGAATCCCCAAACCTGTATGCAAAGCCTTGATCATTGACAGCGACAGAGTGCGCTTCCGTGACAAGATCTCAGACACCTTGCTCCGACTTCCAATGAAGGGGACCAGGTCTTTCTGCTTCAGACCAGCCTGGTCCATTCGAAACTCGATCGCTGTTACCGGATCCGGCAGCGACACAGGAAACTCGTTGGCTTCGTAGTCCGAAATGAGCAATCTGAGGAGTTCGAGTCGATCACCCTCTTCGGTGCCCAGATCGGGGTCGACCCGAAGAAGCTCGAGTAACTCTTGTCGAGCGGCCTCGTGCTCTGCTCTTGACTTGATAACTTTCAGCATGACTCTCTACTAAAGTGTCCAGGTGTCGTACTCGGCGTGGGTACCGATCTTTTCGACGACGACAGTGCCGTGGTTGTAACTGACTGTGGCCAACAATCTGTCTTAATAGGATATTTCGGCGCGTGGTGATTTTCAAGTGGAGTGGTTCTCGATGTTTCACGCGGGATTGGAAGGGAGAGTTGGCCAGATAGACGTTCCAGGTGCCAAGTTCCAAGTTCCAGGTGCGCAGACGGCTGCACCAAATCGGTGTGGGTCCCCCGCTGGAGGGGCCTGCTCGGCGAAGTGCGCGTAGGGACAGGCCAGAGCCCACCGGCCGTATTTGGTTCAGGATAACCTACGCGGCGGCGGCCTGCCCGTCGGAGGGCGCAAGCAGACGCACCCCAAACGAGAACGAGCAGCACCGGTGATATTAGTAGCAAGTCTTTGTGAGATTGTCTATATATAGTTAATTGGTCACATGGACAATTTAATAATATCAGACAAGCACAATCTATCTCTTATTTTGAATAGTAGACTAGTCAAAGATTCATCACTTATGACATTGCATAAAATGGGCTGGTTGTCCATTTGGACAATTGCACTACATAGACAATAATGCCTAAGCAAGATACGTCCAGTCCTGTTGCCTTCGAACAGTCCGCACGCCAACAGGTCCCACGCATGCTGATCGAATGGCTAGGACTCCGCGAGAGCCAGCCAACTGTGATCATCTATCCTCGATCGGAGGTGGAAGGCGTCGATCTGAGCATCGTTCTTGAGCAGTTTCTATTCCTGGTAGAAGCTCGAAAGACGAACGCCGCCCCAAGCGTCCATTCTGCGGCAGAACTGGTCAAGAAATACGCGAGCCTGCAACGAGACGAAGGAAACACCAAGCAATGCGTCATCCCGCTTGTCGTCGTCCCATTCATGACCGACTCCGGCAAAGAGATCTGCGAGAAAGCGGGTGTCTCTTGGCTCGATCTATCGGGCAATGCATACATGCAGTCTCGCTGTCCTGAGAACAGGGTGTTTGTCCATGTAGAGGGTAAGCCAAACAGGTTCCCAAGAAGAGGAAGACCAAAGAACCCCTTTGATGGTAAAGCCGCTCGCATTGCCAGACATCTGTTGTTGCACCCTGGGACGTCTTGGAGCCAGATCGACTTGGCTAAGGCCACAAATGTCGATCCAGGCTATACAAGTCGCGTTGTCCGCCGATTGATCGACCTCGACTTATTGACCCGAGACGATGACAAGGTCCAGAACGTCCGCTGGGACTTCCTGCTTCGCGCATGGCGGGAGGCGAACAGTTTCAAGCACAGCGTGGTTGAGGGACATGTTCCAGCCCGCTCCGGTGAAGAGCTCGTTCATCGACTGGCCGAGCTTTTCCAAGCTACCGACACCAAGCACGCAGTCACTGGACTAGCCGCCGCCTGGGCCTATACGCATGCCGCCTCTTTTAGAAGTGCCTCGATATACGTCGGAGGGTCCCCTCGAGAACAGTTGCCTTTTGACGAGCTAAGCGAGATCGGATTTAGGCGTGAGACCCGTGCGCCGAATACCAGACTGCTAATCCCGGACGATGCGGGTGTCTTCGATGGCATCCGATTGGAAGAAGGGTTCTGGTGTGTGTCCGTTCCACAAGTTTTCGTGGACCTGGAGCATGAGGGCGAGCGGGCGGAGGAGTTTAGCGAAGCGATCTATTCGCTCGCTATCGAACAATTCGAGAGACGGGGTGATGACCGAGCCTAGATACGCAACCGACTATACGCCGGAGCAGGTTCAGCGTGCTCGCCAGACGCTGCTTCACGTCGCCGATACACTGGGTGATTTCCTCGACGAGATCGTCCTTGTAGGAGGCTTGGCGCCGATGCTGCTGGTCAATCATGATGCGCTTCCCGGAGGATTGGAGCCGCACATCGGGTCCATTGATGTAGATCTTGGCCTGAGCTATGCAGTCGTCAACGAAGAGCGATACGACGACCTGGCCGACCGTCTCCGGTCGGCGGGCTTCGAGCCCGATACGAACGATAAGGGCAACCCAACCCGACAGCGATGGCACTATAAGAACTCGCAGGACACCGTGAAAATTGACTTCTTGATCGGGGACTCAGAAGTCGTAGACAAGCAGGCGGGGCAGATGTTTGACCTGACGCACGACCTGGGGGCGATCGTGATACCAGGTCTGGACTTGGCCCTCGAAGATTTCGTAGAGACAAGGCTTCGTGGCGAGAACCTGCTTGGCGATCACGTAGCGGTGACGATTCGCGTCTGTGGACCGGCTCCATTTGTCGTCCTAAAAGCACTTGCCAGGAAGAAGCGCAACAAACACGGAAAGGACGCCTATGACCTCGACTACGTGCTCGCAGGCGTCGAGGAGGGACCGCGAAGTCTCGGAGCGACATTACGGGCGCGAAGCAACCATCCAGCCGTGCAAGAAGCGATCGAGGAGCTTGAAGCCAACTTCGCCTTAGAGCAGTCGATTGGGCCGCGGCAGGCGTCCCGATTCTTGCATGGTGACATCTTGGACGAGTATGTGGCCGACATTGTCGGCCGGGTGTCGCTTTTCTTGCGGGGTTTCAGGGAGGGCGATTGAGTGCGTCTGAGCTCACGGCGCGCGACAGCGAAAATCCCGCCTGAATGCAGCGCCGCCGAAACGCTCTGCCCTCCCAAATTGCGTACCGAACCTGAGGCGTGTGTGAGACTGTCGGCCTAGCCGCCAAGCGAACCATACAGAAGACGGCCGAAGACCCGGATAAGGGTGGCCAGATTGCTTCGGAACGGCGGCCGAAAACGTTCGGAATGCCGGCCGAATTGGATCGGAATGGTGGCCGAATTGGATCGAGATGATGAAGTCTGCGCCGGAAAGTGGGGAATACTCGTGGCCCTATGGACGAAAATCGCTGGTCAAGGCTGGGGAAATGGTCGCGGCTCTGGGGTGGGAATAGTCGTGGCCCTGCTGGGGAACGGCGCTGACTCTGGTTG
>DATKEJ010000192.1:0-12838 GCA_035512315.1 Rhodothermales bacterium
TTCCAGCAGAACGGCGACCCCTGAAGCGCCGTCGTTCGCGCCGGGAACCGGTTCACCCCTCCTGGCGGGATCGGGGTCTCGATCGGCCCACGGCCGAGAGTCCCAATGGGCGCCGAGCATTACCCTCGCGTTTCGAGCCGGATTCAGATTAAACGAGGCGATGAGATTCGTTCCGTTGAGCGTATCCCCGTCTGGCAAAGGCAGGAACACAGGTTGGACCGAGAGCTGGTCTGCCATAGTGTCGAGGCGTGCTCGCAGGAACTCGAAACCTGCCGCGTGGCCGGCCGTTCCCGGAACACGCGGGCCAAAATCGACCAGAGTGTTCACGTCGTCCAGGGCACGCCGGCCGTCGAACGACGGAACTGCCGGTTTGAGAACCCACAACAGGGTCGTGACGACGACGGCCACCGCGGCCGCAGCCAGGGCGGCGGCCAGGTACGCCGGGCGCCCGGCGGCCTTCCGACTGCGTTTGGGTGGACGCGCACGTGCGTCCCTCGCACGGCCCCCTTTCCGACCGCTCAAGACGTTTTGCCGATTTCGTTGCGCGCTTCGTCAGGATCGAAGATATGAATCCGGAGTCCCTTGAGACCGACCTCAGTGACGGGCGCGCCGTCTTTGAAAGGAATCCACCAAAGACCCGAAAGCTCTCCCGTTCGGACTTCCAGCGGGTCGAGCACACCCTCGACGCCGTCAGACGTCCACTGTCGCTGGTCGGACCGGATCATGACCCGAAACCGATACGATGCATCGCTATCGTTGCGATTCGCAAGCTTGATTACCACGCCGGCGTTCCTCCCGTCGCCGTATCGATGGACGATGAAGGATATTTCCACTCCGTCGGACTCCGTAAGGGGCGTCCATCCCGTGGATTGCCCGGTCGCAGGCAGTGCGCCCGCCTGAACGATCATCAGCACGACCGGGGCGAGGCCGAAGCGAACACCGGGTGATATGGACGGGATGCGGCTGCACAACCAGAGTACGACGACGACGGAGGAGCCGATGTTGCAACCTGTTTCCATGCAATTCGTGGTGCTCCTTTGGCATCGCGACACCGCTCATTCGCTGATACAACCGTTGAGCGCGCACAATTGACCGTTCAGCAGGATCCTCGCGGTTCATTCGCAAATGCTTGTTTACAATCTGTCGTAAGACGGGAATCAACCAAGAGAAGCGTTCCGTAAGTGTCCTATGATGCCTTCACTACAGCACCAGAATCCCCTATCGGGTCTGATCACCGACGAAGTCTTCGCGGTCCTCGAAGAGCACAATCTGCTCAGTGAGAAAGCGATCCGCGATTACCACATTCGCCAGCAGTTCAGGACGATGCGGCGAGACGGCGTTCCTGCCTACGAGGCGATTGATCAACTGCGAGAGCAGTACGCCTACCTGCAGTTTGATACGATTCGAAAAATCGTATACGGCCTCGGTAAACGCTAGTCTGATCCGCCTCTTCCTGCAAGGATGCGCGCCCGGGCGGCTGCATGCAGTGCAACGCCCGCAGCTACCGATGCGTTCAGCGATTCGACGCTGGGCGAGATCGGGATCGAGACCAGGAGATCGCATTCGCTCTCGACGCCCTTGCTGATTCCGTCGGCCTCGCTTCCCACCACGAGAACGATGGGCCGGTCCCAATCGGCCTCGTTGAGTGACACACTTCCCCCGCCGGCAAGACCCGCGACCCAATAACCTCTCTCCTTGAGCTGTCGGATCGCCTGGCCGACATTCCCGACCCGCGCGAAACGCATGCTTAAAGCCGCGCCGGCGCTGGCCTTGATCGTTGTCGATCCGAGAGGAGCCGAGTTCCGCTCCGGAAGGATGATTCCGCTGCAGCCAAACGCTGCGGCACTCCGCACGATCGCGCCGAGATTGTGTGGGTCTGCGATTCTGTCTGCGATGAGAAGCAGCGGTTTCAGTCTTATCGTTTCGTCCCATGACGGCGCGATATCGGCCAGCATGCTCTCGAGGTCCACCAACTCGATCGCCGTCGTGACGGCCACCACGCCCTGATGAAGCGCTCCACCGGCCAGCCGTCCGAGCTTTTCCTGCGGGACGAACTTGACGGGCACTCCCTGTTCGCCGCAAGCTTGCCGGATTACGGCCGCGATCGAGTTCTTCATGTCGCGTCTCAGGTAGACGCACTCGATATTCACGTCGGCCGAGGCGAGCGCCGCCACAACTGGCTTGCGGCCGACAACGACCGTTGGGTTTTCGGATTGCACGCTCACGACGGCGCTCCGTTATCGGGAGCCGGCAGGGGCCGGTTCGCGACTGCGACCAGGAGCGGCCGTTCTCTTTCTGGTCAGAAGCGCCATGCCCGTCAGCCCCGCGACGATGAAGATCGTCGCAATCGACTCAGCCTGCGTCACTTCGAGCCCGAACAAGTCAAACGTGTTGTTGACTCTGATCTGCTCAATGAGGAGGCGTTCAATGCCATTGAGCGTAACGTAGAACATGAACAGCCAGCCCGCCTGAAAAGGGTGACGGCGGAGCGCCCAGAGTAGTCCGAACAGTAGCGTGCACGCAACGAACTCATAGATCGACGTCGGATACACACCCGGCTCTGCAAGCGTCATTTCTAAAATGTTGTTCGGATACGTCTCAGCCCAGAGCCAGGTCGGTAACCATGACGGCCTAATCGACATGTCGGCCGCTATTCCCCAGTCGCCGTCGCCGGCCAGATGGCAGCCGATTCGCCCCACGCCATATGCAAGCATTAACGATGGGGCGATGGCGTCGGCGAGCGTTGGGACGTGAATGCCCTTGCGGTGGCCGTACCACGCGATCGCAACCCCCGCGCAAATCAGCCCACCGTAAAAGGTCAACCCGCCCGTCGAGAAGATCATCCCCGCCGGGTCCTGCATGAAGCGCCCGAAATTCTCGAGAATGTGGAACAGCTTTGATCCGGCCACGCCCATTGCTGCTGCAATGACCGTGATCGTTCCCATCAGCTCAGAGGGCAGGACAGCCCCTGACTTGCCGTCCTTCTTTGTCCGGGAAGGGGATTTGATCGCGCCGAATCGTCCCTCTCGCTGAAGCCGGTCGAGCTCCCGTCCCGCCAGCCAGCTCGCGAGGAGGATGGCTACGGCGACCATGAATCCGTAAGAGTAGATGGTGATGGACGAGTCTCCGCCCAGAGGGATCTCAAGCAGTCGCGGGTACATGCTCGGCGTGTGCTTTAGGTCATATCAGAGTGGCTGGTCGAACGCTCCGCGAGAAAAGCCCGCAGGGTTTCGAAGGCAACGGTGTACTCGTCACCAGAGGCCATGTTCTTCACCTGTGCCTGACGATCCGACATTTCTCGCTCGCCCACGACCACTACCCAAGGTGTTCCGCGTCGGCTCGCCTCTCTGAACTGCGCCTTGACCGACCTGGCGTTCTCGTCGAAGGTGACCCTGAGCCCGGCCTCGCGAAGAAGCTGCGCCTCTCCGAACACCCATTCCTCCGCCTCCGCCCCGATCGAGACGAGGAAGACCTCAGGGGCTTCTGGGACCGCGGTAGGGACGTTCTGCGCAGCGAGCGCCAACAGCAGCCTCTCAAATCCCGCCGCGAAACCGACGGCCGGAAGCGGGTCACGGGCACCCAGTTCCTGACCAAGCAGATCGTAGCGCCCTCCGCCGGCAAGCGCATTCTGGGCGCCGAGCGAATCCAGCTCGAGCTCGAACGCAGTTCTGGTGTAATAGTCCAGCCCGCGAACCAGGTAGGGGTCTTCAACGAATGCCTCCCCCGAAGAAGCGAGAAGCGACTTCACACTTCCGAAATGATCGGAGTCATCACTAGTCAGAAAGTCGGAAATGCGGGGGGCCTGCTCAAGGAGGACCCGCTCGGCCGGAATCTTGGTATCGAGGAGGCGGAGAGGGTTCTCATCCAGTCTTTTCCTGCTCGTTTCAGACAGACGGTCGCGGTAGGACGCAAAATGCTCTCGCAGGGCAAGGGAGTACCGCAAACGGCTGTCGGGGTTACCGAGCGAATTGATACGAAGTCGGAACCCGCTCAATCCGAACGACCGGTAGATCGCAAGCATAACGAGAATCACGTCGGCGTCAGCTCTCGGATTGTCTGACCCTATCAACTCGCAGCCGAACTGATGGAACTGCCTGTACCGGCCCTTCTGCGGGCGCTCGGCGCGGAAGCAGGGCCCCATGTAGTACAGTCGGTGGACCTCGCCGAACTGCTGAAAGCCGTGCTGCAGGAACGATCGGATGACCGGGGCCGTGAGTTCGGGGCGAAGGACATAATGGTCGTCTCCCCGGGAGAACGAGAACATCTCCTTCGAAACGATGTCGGTGTGCTCGCCGATCCCACGGGCAATCAGTTCGACGGGCTCCAGTACGGGCGTCCTGATCTCGTCGAAATCGAATCTGCGAAACACGGTGCGAATACGCTCTTCTGCGAACCGCCACTGATCGGACGAGGCCGACTGCACGACGTCTCCCGATCGCTCGAACGGGAGAATGTCGAAGGTGCCCTTGATATTCTGGAAACCGCTTTGGGCCATTGGATGCCGACCGGCGTTGCTACTCCTGCGTCGGGATTCGGTCCTCAGCAGAATGGAGAATGTCGATGATCTCGGCCGGCGTTCGGGCCTCGAGCAGTGTTTCACGAATCTGCCCCCGCTGAAGCAGCCTGGAAATCCGACCCAGGATGCGGATATGCTCGCGGGATGCATTCGTCGGACCGATCAGCATAAAGACCAGGCGAACGGGCTTCTGGTCAAAGGAATCGTAGTCGATTGGTCCGGAGGTGGTCGCAAACACGGCGAGGGTTCTGGAAACGGCCTTCGTCTTGGCATGCGGCAGTGCGATGCCGTACCCCACCCCTGTCGACAGCATTGCCTCTCGCTCAAAAACCGCATCGGCTACCGCCTGCAAGTCAGTCACACCATCGCATCCTCGGAACGAGTCGACAAGTTGCTGAAGCAGATCGGCCTTGTTTTCGGCCACGATGCCTACATGGACCGAGCCTGTTTCCAACAGATCGCCAAGGGTTGCCGTGTTCTCTGCCGCCGCCAATGCCTGATTCCGGTTTCCGCGTTCCGCCCATGAGGCCGAGTGCGTCTTCGAAGGGGATCGCAATATAGGAGACGGATACATCAACTTCCGTTGAATCATCGAGTCTGAATTGTTCCTCTCAGGAGTGAAATCACCTGCTGGATATCTGCCGGTGCATGGGCCTCGAACGACATGCGGCGACCTGATCCGGGGTGCGTGAATTCGAGCGTCGCGGCGTGCAGCGCCTGACGTTCGAGCGACTTAAGCAAATCGACATACCACTTGCGCCAACCCCTCGATGACTCAGCCAGACGGATGGTTCGACCACCGTAAGCATGGTCACCGAAGACGGGGTGACCGATATGTGCCGCGTGAACCCTGATCTGGTGCGTCCGGCCCGTCAGCAGTTGAAGGTGTAGCAGGGTCAGGTCACGGTACGACTCGATGGTCTCGTAACGCGTCGCGGCCGCTTTGGCCGATGGAGCGTCCACGACAGCCATTCGTTTCCGGTTTCGTGGATCGCGAGCAAGGGCAGCCTCTATCCGTCCGTCCGACGGTCTGGGGTGCCCCCATACGACGGCGACATAACGACGCCCGATCGTACGATGGTAGAACTGCTGAGCAAGGTGGGCATGGACAATGTCGTTCTTGGCTATGACCATGAGTCCGCTTGTGTCCTTGTCCAACCGATGCACGATACCGGGACGGATCGCCGGATTGCCATGCTCCCTGGGCAGGGCCGTGTTAGTCGAAAGGTGCACGCTCTCGGTGGAGGCGTTCGACACCACGCCCGATCCTGTGTGGTGCAGAAGCGCATTCACAAGGGTTCCGGTCCTGTTGCCGTACGCCGGGTGGACGACCATCCCCGCATCCTTGTTCAACACGATGAGGGAGTCGTCTTCGTAAACGATGTTCAGTGGAATTGCTTCCGGCCTCGCCTCGATTGGAGGAGGCCTCAGGAGCGTGCATTCGATCACGTCTCCGGGCTGGACGGTGTAGGACGCTTTGACCTTCTTCCCGTTGACCAGCACGCGACCTTCCTTAATGCCCCGCTGGACCTTCGTCCGAGTGGCGTTCGCGAGAATACGCGTCAGATAGACGTCAGCGCGGGTGTCTGCCGCCTGGCCGGGTGGTACCGAGAGCGTGACGATGGTCTCCTCTCCGCTTTCGGAGCCGATTTCGACGCGAACCATGTTTGTTCGATTGGCCGGAACCGTCAGTTGTTCCTGGGGTCGGTCGGAAAGTTTGCCAGTAGCGCAAACGGCCCCCCCATTCGTTTGAGGAGCGATCGCCACAGTTCCTCGGGACCCGTTTGCAGGATGACCTCCGTAGGCGCGCGAGTAAGGATCCAGCTGCCTTCTTCGATCTCGCCTAGAAGCTGGCCTGGACCCCATCCCGAGTAGCCGGAAAAGAACCTCGTGGTTTCCTCCTTGGCGTCGCCGGCCAGAACCAGGGCCTGCACGAGATCGAAATCGCCGCCCCAGTAGAGTCCCTCCTGAACCTCGATTGCCGAATCCACCAGCCGCCCATGCCGGTGTAGAAAATGGAGGGTTTCCGGCTGAACGGGCCCGCCTGAGTAGAGCAGAAATTTGCTCGTCGACAGCGTCTCGATGAACTCACCCAGACGCCGATCGAGCCGCCTCGTCAGGACGAGCCCGAAGGAGCCGCCCTCGTCCTGATGCTCACAAAGGAAAATTACGGTTCTCTGGAAGTTCGGATCAGACAGCCACGGATGCGCGATCAAGACTACGCCGGCGCCCGGGCTGATGTCATTCTGCTCCATTCGAATGCGATTTCGATCACCTGATAAAATAGAATATCGCGCCAAGACGCCAAGGCGCAAAGAGATTGAGAATCTCGCACAAATTGGGTGGTGCATCCGCCCGACGAAAGCCTGGAGCGCCAACCCGCCAAGGGGGAGATCAATTTCGTCGCGTCTCAGCGTCTTCGCCGCGGGAATTGATTCGGTACCGTTACTTCCTCGCCATAAGCGGAATCCGCTCCCGGAGCTGACGGCAGGCCTGTTCCAGCTCAGCGTACTCCTTTGCATAACAGAATCGCAGGTATCGGGCTCCGTGGCTCGGATCGGTGAAGAACGACCCGCCTGGAATTGAGGCCACACCGGTGTTTCGAATCAGGGTCTCGCAGGCGGCCCCGTCGGTTTCGAAGCCGGCATACTGTTGCGCCAGGGCGTCAAACCTCGCAAAGACATAATAAGAGCCCTCAGGAGGCGAGGCGTCGAATCCGGACTCGGACAGCGCCTCGCATATGAGCGTCCGCTTTCTGTCGTACTCCGATAGGAGGTCGTCGAAGTAATCGTCCGGCATGCCGAATGCCGCAACCACGCCGTACTGCAGCGGTGATGGCGCGCAGATGTAAAACAGGTCGTTCAGTAGCCCCATCCGTCCGATGATTTCGGGCGCAGCCACCGCGTATCCAAGTCGCCAACCGGTCATGTTGTATGTCTTGGAGAAACCGGAGATCGTCACCGTGCGGTCATACGCTCCGGGCAACGAGGCCAGAGAAACGTGGCGCCTCCCATCGTAGACCATGTACTCGTAGATCTCGTCGGTAATGGCAAAAAGATCGTGCCTCACCATGACATCCAGGAGTGCCAATAGCTCACCCTCTGTCCAGACCTTTCCGCACGGGTTCGACGGCGTGTTTAACAGGATCGCCTTCGTTCTGGGATTGATCGCCGCCTCGAGCCGATCAAAGTCGACCGACCAATCCTTGTCCGTGAGGCTCACCGTCCGCGCGACGGCGCCTGTCAAATCGATGATGTTCCGGTGGTATCCGTAAAAGGGTTCGAACAGGATGATCTCGTCACCCGGGTCGAGAAGAGTGAAGACGGTTGTTACGAAGGCTCCGGTGGATCCTGCACTTACCATGACCTCGGCCGGAGTCGAGCAGGGGAGCCGGTTGAACGACACAATTTTTTTAAAAATAGATGTTTGTAGATCTCTTATTCCTTCGTATGGCGTGTAGATGGATTTGTCGCTGCTGATTGCCTCCCGGGCGGCGTGCTTGATTGCTCCGGGCGTCGGCATGTCGCAGATGCCCTGCCCGAGATTGATCCCGTCCACTTCGTTTACCAGGCGCGTAATCGCGCGGATGCCACTCTGGCTCAGGCCGTTGGTCTTCTTTGAAAGGGGCTTCATGGGGTGGTGGATTCAGGCTTTTTGAAACTGCTTACCTGCGAGCTGGCGGACGAGGCCTTTGAATTCCAGGCCGAGCAAATGAACGAGCGCCGACGATGGATCGAGACCTGATCTCGAGCAGAGGGTATCGATGTGCACGGGTTCCGGTTCCAGTACCGACCAGAGAACGGCCTCGGGGCCTTGCAGCTGAGGCTCGGGAGGTCGGTGGACCCGATCGGTCGCGGTGGTTCCTCCCGGCAGTTCGACGAGAATGTCTTCGACGGATGTCACGAGCTTTGCATGGCTTCGCTGGATCAGGCGGTTGTTGCCCTCACCCGGGCGCCCCTCGCTTGGCAGCGGGCTCGGTATAGCGAAGACCTCTCGATCCTGTTCCGTAGCCATCCGCGCCGTGATGAGCGCACCACCCGTCGCGAACGCCTCAACGACCAGGACCCCGAGGGAGAGCCCGCTGATGATACGGTTTCTCCGAGGGAAGTTGACCGCGTCGGGAGGCGTCCGTAGTGGGTACTCGGAGAGAACACACCCGTTTGCGACGATGCGGCGGGCCAGATCGAGATTTCGCGAAGGGTAAATTCGATCGACGCCGGATCCCAGCACGGCGACCGTTCGACCGCCCGCCTCGAGCGCACCCAGATGGGCGGACGTGTCGATGCCGTATGCAAGACCGCTCACGATGGTGTACCCCGCACGCGCAAGCCCGGAGGCAAATTCGTGTGCCTGAGTCCTCCCGTATTTCGTCGCGCGCCGGGTGCCGACGATTGCAATTGCGTGGTTGTCGGCCTCCGTTGGAATGCCGGTAGCCCACAAAAATGTCGGAGGATCGTAGATATGCTTCAGCGGCTCAGGATACCGCTCGTCCCAAGTCGGGATGAAGGTCGCTCGGAACTCTTCTGCGATGCGTATCTGCTCATCGACCAGATCGAAACCGTCGAACCTCTTGATTGCCTCTGCCGTCTGGTGGCCGATTCCGGGGATGGAGCAGAGCATCTGAAAAGGGGTTGTCAGCACCTCCTGCGCTGACCCGATTCGCGCCACGGCCGACCGTATTCGTCCCGGTCCGAGTCCCTGAATCAACGAGAGCGCGATGAGGGCTCGCTGCTCATCGACGTCCAGGCCGGCGGCTGGGTATGCGAAGCCGTCATTCATCTTCGCGGGCAGACTGAATCGCTTGCCACAATGCCCGCTTCAGCGGTTCAAGGCCCTTTTGGGCCACCGAGCTGAAGGGGAACACTATTTCGGATTCCGGAAGACCGAAGTTCTCGCCTGAGCGGCGTTTGAACTCAGCGGAATCCAGGAGGTCAATCTTCGACACTCCGAGGAGACGCGGCTTGCCAACCAGAGTCGGGTCGTAGCTCTCGAGCTCGCTGAGCAGGACGGCGAATTCATGCGCGAGATCTTCAGACTCGACTGAGAGGATGAAAAGGAGAACCGCATTGTGCTCGATATGCTTCAGGAATCGGATGCCGAGACCTTTTCCTTCGTGCGCGCCCTCGATGATGCCGGGAATGTCGGCCATCACGAACGACTTGTACGACT
This sequence comes from Rhodothermales bacterium, assembly GCA_035512315.1. GTDB lineage: Bacteria > Bacteroidota > Rhodothermia > Rhodothermales > DATKEJ01 > DATKEJ01. The sequence continues at coordinate 9,686 of DATKEJ010000192.1, forward strand.
CGACGCTGACAACGCCGAGTTGAGGCGTGAGTGTCGTGAACGGGTAGTCGGCAATCTTGGGGTTAGCCTCCGAGACAACGGATATCAGGGTGCTTTTGCCGGCATTCGGTAACCCGACGAGCCCGACGTCGGCGAGAAGGCGCAGCTCCAGGGCAATCTCGCGTTCATACCCCGGCCGGCCGGGCTGCGCGTGACGCGGCGCCTGGCGGGTGGCCGATTTGAAGAAGGTGTTTCCTTTGCCTCCCATGCCTCCTTCCGCGAGCATCAGTCGTTCTCCGTGCTCGACAACCTCACCGATGATCTCATCGCTCGCACGATCGCGGGCGAGCGTACCGGGAGGCACGCGCAGGATCACGTCCTCGCCGTCCGATCCCGTTCGGTTCGCCCCCGCGCCGGGCATCCCGTTCGGAGCATAATGGTGTCGCTTGTATCGAAGGTCGAGCAATGTGTAAAGATCTTCGTCGGCTTCGAGATAAACGGAACCCCCGCGGCCCCCGTCGCCGCCGGATGGTCCACCCCGCGGGACGTACTTCTCGCGTCTGAATGCGACGCATCCAGGACCACCCGAACCGCTCCGGATCGTGATCGTTACGTAGTCGACGAATTTCATAGATTGCCTATTAGACAGTCGAGAGGCGCAAAAGGTAACCCCTCGGCAGTGGAATAGTCGATGAACATAGCGGGGAGGCGCTGATCATTCAAAGCGTGGCGAGGCGAGTACAGGAGAAACCGGTGGTCGTTTACACCGACGGCGCGTGCAGCGGCAATCCGGGTCCCGGCGGATGGGCGGCCACACTGCGCTACGGCGACCACGAACGCGTTCTTACCGGGGCCGCCGGCCGCACTACAAACAATCGAATGGAGATGACGGCCGCGCTGGAAGCGTTGCGGGCCCTCAAGTACCCGTGCTCCGTGGAAATCCATACAGACAGCGCCTATCTCGCCAATGCGTTCAACCAGCGATGGATCGATAACTGGGTCCGGCGCGGATGGATGACGACCGGTAAGAAACCGGTCGAGAACCAGGATCTCTGGCATCAGCTCCTCGAACAGGTGAAGCGGCACCGCGTCACGTGGGTGAAAGTGAAAGGCCACGCGGGCGACGAGGCGAATAATAGGGTAGACCGGCTCGCGGTGGAGGCGATGAAGAGCAGGTCCGAGGTCCGAAGTTCGAGGTCCGACTCAGGCGCAGGTGTCGACTGACCCATGTAGAGATCCCTGTTCTCGCCGTGGCTACCCCGGCTGGCGCAGAGCGCCAAGTCCCTTGGTGCGACCAGGAAGTCATTGGTTCGAGGTCGGACCTCGGACTTCGGACCTCGCACAATCTCGTTGCTTGTCACGGAGAAGAATCTTAAATTACCAAGCTAAACCCTATGCGAAATAGCTACAGAAATGAAGAAGGGCATACATCCCAATTATCATAAGGTAAAGATCAAACTGGCCGACGGCTCGGAGCTGGAAACGCGCTCGACCATGAAGGCCGAGTCGTACAGGTCGGAGGTCGACGCGACCAACCATCCGTTCTATACGGGCAAGCGTCAGTTTGTCGACACAGCCGGCCGGGTCGAGAAGTTCAGACGGCGTTACGGCGCTCCAAAGGGCGAGAGTTCCTCGGAAGGCGACAACGGGTAGTCGGGTACTTGGGACTGATTTTGAAGGGGCGATCCGAGTAGAGACGGGCCGCCCTTTTCTTTTTCGAGCGCGAATCCACCGAAATCCAGCCATGGCGTTGGATGCTGTCCAGGCAATAATCACAAAGCGAGACGGCAAGTCGCTTCCTCCGGAGGCGATCGAGGAGCTTGTACGGTCGTACACGGCAGGGTCGCTTCCTGATTACCAGATGAGCGCGTTCCTGATGGCCGCGTTCCTGAAGGGCCTCGACGAGGCTGAATCTGCGGCGCTGACAAGGGCGATGCTGCACTCGGGCATCGTGGTCGATCTATCCTCCGTTCCGGGAAAGAAGATTGACAAGCATTCAGCGGGCGGCGTTGGGGACAAGATCTCCCTTTCTCTGGCTCCGCTCGTCGCCGCCTGCGGTGTGCCGGTACCTATGATCTCTGGCCGGGGCTTGGGGCACAGCGGCGGCACCCTCGACAAGCTCGAGTCGATTCCCGGGTTCAGGACCGATCTCACGCTCGATCAGTTTTCCAGCCAAATGGCCTCCCTGGGCGTCGCTATGATCGGCCAGACGGACGAAATTGCGCCGGCCGATCGGAAGATCTATGCGCTCCGCGATGTGACCGGGACCGTCGAGTACGAGCCCTTCATCAACGCCTCGGTCATGAGCAAGAAGCTTGCAGAGGGTATCGACGGCCTTGTTCTCGACGTGAAATGCGGGATCGGTGCTTTCATGACCACCGTGGCGCAGGCCGAGTCGTTGGCAACGATGCTTGTGCACACGGGTGAGCAATTCGGCAAGCGTACGGTTGCGCTCTTGACTCGCATGGATAATCCGTTGGGTTATGCCGTCGGCAACTGGCCCGAGGTGTATGAAGCTGCTCAGGTTCTTCGGGGCACCTATGTTCCGGACGTGAGTGAACTCACCCTCGCTCTTGCCGGCGAGATGCTCCACCTGGGCGGAGTGGCCGAATCACCAGCCGAAGGTCGGTCAGTCGCATCGCGCGCTCTTTCCGACGGAAGTGCTTACGACAAATTTGTGGAACTTGTCCTGGTACAGGGTGGTGATCCATGGTCGCTCGATGAGCCCCGATTCTATCGGAGACCCGAGTTCGAGGTGACCTACGAAGGCCTGGCGGGCGTCCTCCATGCGATCGACGCCAGGGCCGTAGGGTGGGTATCCGTTTCGACTGGGGCTGGCAGAAGAAAGCTTGGTGAGATCGTCGATCCGGGCGCCGGTATCACGTTCCATAAGCGGGTAGGAGACCGCTTGGCGCCGGGTGAATCCATTGCTACTATTTATTCCAGGCGAACAGCGGAGATCGAGCAGGCAATGAGCTCGATACGTGCAGCCCTCACGGTGATCGACGAAGAATTTTCACCACCGCCCATTATCATGCGTAAGTACACCCTAGACGGGTGGACAAACTTCTCTTCCGACGAGGAGTAAGAGAACTTCTGCCGTCCAAAGTCCATTTAAACCAAGCAGTAACGTATTTTGACCGCTGAGCTTCGCACGCCCCCTGCAAATGTGAC
>DATKEJ010000193.1:0-13891 GCA_035512315.1 Rhodothermales bacterium
GAATGATGACGTCATCGGGCAGGTTCGTGCTGCCGGCGCCGATCACGAGGAGGTCGAGAATCGTGTCGCCGCTGCGGTAATCGTATTCGCCGGGGAAGGGAATCCCGCCGTCGATGTAAACGGCGTCGACCGCCGCGTCGAACGCGGGGACCTGCACCGCGTCGCCATCCTGCAGGTACGGGTTCGAGGCGATGTCTCCCGTTCGATAGTATCGGACCAGATCCAGCGACTTGGACGTCCCGTCCCGGTGACTCACGACGATGTTCCGGAACGCCGGACGAAAGGTCGGGCTGTTGGTCGGGTCCTCGAGCGTTTTCGAAAAGAATGCCTGCCGCAGCACGTCCTCCACGCGAGCGACGGGCCGGGCGATGTAGCGACCCGGCTCGGGGACGGCGCCGGTTACGTGGACGTAGAACTCCCGGGGCCGCGACAGCGCCAGCTCCACGTTGACATTCCTGAACGCCGCCTGAAGCTTGCCCAGAGCATCGGCTCGAACGGAAGCGAGCGTACGGCCGGCTGCGACGACCTGTCCGGCTCCGGCCAGCATGAGCATCCCGTCGGATGAGACGAAGGATTGCACCAGCACGGGCTCGAGACCCGAGATCGACACCGTGAACTGGTCGTTCGGTCCCACGATGTAGGTCGAGTCGTCGACGGCGCCTTCGAGCGGGACCATGAGCCTCGTTGCGTCAGCCAACCCAGCGAGCTGCTGCTCCGTCTGGGTCCTTCGTTCCTTGTACAGATCGAGCAGATTTCGACTCTGTCCGAGCAGTTGGCCGAAGGCGAGAGCCAGCAGGAAGAATCCGATGGAGAGGCCGCGTCGGAAGGGGACGTTGTTACGGCTCATGTGGTTAAGTCGACGTCGTGCTGAACATCTCTTGTCGGGGGATTACTTTCCCTCGACGCTGACTTGAAAAGATCCATACATATTACGGCACCCCGAGTCGAGTTCCCGGTGCGGGGCAAGCGCGGGTGCCCTGATACCCCCTACAACCAGGTTTGTTTTGAAGGTCGACGCTCCGGCCAAGATCAATCTCGGGCTGCACGTGCTCCGGCGCAGGCCCGATGGGTACCACGACATCGAGACCGTGATGGTGCGGATTGCGTGGTCAGACACCATCGAAGCGGAGTCTGCAAACGACATCGTGATGACCTCGAGCGACCCTGAACTGCCGGTCGGAGCGGAGAATCTATGCATGAAGGCAGCACGCGTCCTGGGCGAACGCTACGAGATTCGCCGGGGCGCCCGCCTCCATCTCACCAAGCGGATTCCGATCGGAGCGGGTCTCGGAGGTGGGTCGAGCGATGCGGCGGCCACGCTCCGGCTGCTCTCCAGGTTCTGGGACCTGCCCGCGACGGACCACGAACTCGCGGAGATCGGCGTCCGGATCGGGGCAGATGTACCCTTTTTTCTCGGTCCGTCCCCGGCGCTCGCGGAAGGGATAGGGGAATCGTTGACCGCGGTGGGATCGGCAGACGGGTCGCTGCTGCAGCTGCCGTTCACGTTCGTCGTCGTCAAGCCGGTGCGTTCGGTTTCGACCGCGGATGCCTATCGCTGGATACGTCCCTCCGATCGGCCGCGCGAGAACCTTTCGGATCTGATCAGAACCTGCGATCTGGACCGCTGGCGCGTGGAGTTGACAAACGACTTTGAAGAGTCCGTCGCCGCCCGCTTGCCGGAGATCGGAGCCATCAAGCACCTGCTCGATGACGCCGGTGCGGGTTTCGCGGGGATGAGCGGGTCGGGTTCTGCGGTATTCGGCGTCTTTGAGGACGCTCAACGGGCGGAAACGGCGCGAAAAGAGGCTCAGGACCGAGGTCACCTTTGCTGGTGTGGGGGTGCAGTGTAGGGGCGGGCAAGGCTTGTTCTCGCGCGCGCGCCGTCTCGGCCATCGAAAGCTTCGGACGTTTCTGGCCGTCCGAACCCACGAAGGACTGGGCCAATTTTGCCATTTGCATTTTCGAAGTCCCTACCACCCAATTCTTCCCTTCCTCTCTCCGCCTTCTTTCTCGCTCACGTCACTCTCGCCCCCAAAGTCCGACACCGGAATCGGCACGTTGTATCCATCCGGTGGGAGGAATCGGCTCTCGACGAACGTCTTTCCGAGGGAATCTGTAGCGCTCGTGAAGAAATCTCCCACGACGAGCAATGCATTGTGTGAACCTTCTCCCCACCAGTCGCGAAATCGGATTCGAGGATCGTTGAATCCGACCCATGCGCCCGTCACGAGCTGAGGATGCATCAGCATGAACCATCCATCGGCTCCTTCCTGGGTCGTGCCGGTTTTCCCGGCCACATCGGCTCGAACGCCCCATTGGCCGCGAATCCTCACCCCTGTTCCGCGATCGATTACGCCGCGGAGCATGTCGATCATGGTGAATGCTGTTTCAGCCGACAGGACCTCCCGCTGCTCGGTCGTGAAATCAGCCAGGACGTTGCCCGCTCGGTCGGTAATCCGGGTTACCATCAACGGATCGGCGTAGAAACCGCCCGATGCAAGCGTCGCGTAGGCGTTCGTCATCTCGAGGAGATGCACGTCGCTCGTGCCAAGCGCGAGGGAATGCACACGATCCAGAGGACTGCTCACGCCCATGAGCTGGGCGTAGTTGGCCACCTGCTCGCTCCCGACTTCGTCGACCAGCCGGGCGGCAATTGCGTTGACCGATCCAGTGAGCCCCTCGCGCAGCGTCATGAACCGCTTCGAGTACCTGTCGCCTGCGTTCTTCGGTCTCCAGGGCGCCTGAGCGCCCGGTAGGTTGATCGTGACGCTGTCGTCGAGCAGCCGGTAGTAAGGGGAGTAACCGTTGTCGATGGCGGCCGTGTAGAGGAACGGCTTGAACGTAGATCCAGGCTGCCGTCGCGCGACCGCCACGTGGTCGTACTTGTCTACCACGTAATCGCGGCCTCCAACCCACGCCTTGACGTGACGTGAAACCGGATCGATCACGACCAGGCCGGCCTCGAGGCGCGTCTTGGCAGTCTGCAGGGAGTCGATGAATCCGGTTTCGTCACGAAGCACCTGGAGCGCCTGGCGGTCGTTCATTCCCGAGTTCCTCGCGGCCCGGTACTCGTTGGTTTCGCGCAGCATGTCCCGAAGCACGTTGGGGTTGTTCTGCCAGAACAGATCGAAGGCGTCGTAGTCTCCTTTGGCCTGTATCGCGAGAAAGTCCGTGAACTCCGTACGCGATCTGACTCTGGTTCGAGCCGTGCTCCAGTCGATGTCTACGACCGCCTGGAGGGCGTCGAGCTGTCGCTGGACCGCCTGCTCGGCGGCCGCCTGCATCCGCGAGTCTAGCGTCGTGTAGACTACCAGCCCGTCGGTGTAAATATTGTGGCCGGTTTCCTCGGCCCAGTCCCGCATCCACAGCCGGATGCGCTCTGCAAAGTAAGGTGCAAGATTGTCGGTGTGGGTCAGGGGCCTGAACGACAGCCTCAACGAGTCGGATTTCGCATCAGCGGCTTCCTCGGAGGGAAGATTGCCGTAACGGACCATTTGCGTCAGGACGACGTTGCGGCGCTCGCGGGCCCTCTCGGGATGACGGTGAGGATTGTAGAACGTGGTCCCTTTGAGCATGCCGACCAGAACGGCGCTTTCAGACAGCGTCAGATCTTTCGCAGATTTCCCAAAGTAGGTTTGCGAGGCCGTTTGAATCCCGAACGAATTATAACCGAACGGCACCGTGTTCAGATACATCTCGAGGATTTCCCGCTTGGTGTAGTTGCGCTCCAGTTGAAGCGCCGTCATGGCCTCTTTAAGCTTGCGGTTGACGTTTATCTCGGTGCCGACTTCAGTGTAAAGGTTCCGGGCCAGTTGCTGCGTGATGGTCGAGCCGCCCTGCCGGTCGCCGAGGAGCGTGCGCACGACCGAAGAAGTCAGGCGAAAGACGTCGATCCCCCAGTGGTCGTAGAATCGGTAGTCCTCGGTGGCCACGAGGGCGTTGACGACGTGGATGGAAACCGAGTCGAGCGGCACAGGCGTGCGATCCTCCCTGGCAAAACGGGTCAGTAGCTTGCCGTCGGACGTGTAGAGCACCGTGGCGAGATCGACCTCCGGATTCTCAAGCTGCTCAAACGTCGGAAGGGAGGGGATCAGGAAGAGCATGTAAACGATCAGGACCAGGATCCCCGCCAGCCCCGCACCCACCACGCCGAACGCGAGATAAACGGCCCGCTTGAACACCGTCTCGTCGGTAAGGCTGCCCGACTTTCGATCCCGCACGCTTTTGCTCGAGAAGTAACGCTTCAACTCTTTCTTTGAATACGCTGCAGACATCTCTCAATCCATTCTGTGTGACCCCATCATCTCGCAGTCGACGAGCGAGGTAACGACCCATCTCTTGAGCGCGGGCCCCTTCTCGTCTAAAATTGCGACGGTCCGTTCGCTGTACCAACAGCCGCAATTGACGTATGTACCCTCGTTGACGTCGATTAGTTCGGGGACATGGCTATGCCCGAGAACGACGAGATCATAGGGATTTTCAGCGAGCAGGTCCATGGCTGCCCTCCGGAGAGAGGCCTTCCGGCGCTCGTTTATCGATTCGGAGCGAAAGAGCCGGCTGTACCACTTGGCGATCCCCATCCCGAGATCGGCGGGCAGCACCCCGCGATAAAGTGAGACAGGCACGGAATGTCGCAGCACGGGTTTGAGAAGGCGATACACGCCGGCGTCGGGTCCCATTCCGTCTCCGTGCGCGACGAACACCGTGAAGCCGTGCAGCGAGTCTATCGTGTGATCCTGAATAGTCTGGATGCCCAGCTCCTTTCCGAAGTAATCTCTGTGCCACGGATCGTGGTTCCCGACGATGTACTTGACCGGTATGCCGCCGTCGGTAAGTTCGGCGAGGAACGCCTGGAATCGGACGAAGCCCTTTGGGACAACGTGCCGGTACTCCACATAGTGTTCGAAGATGTCTCCGACCAGGTAGAGCGCGTCGAGCGACGGCCGGGCGCGATCGAGGCAGGAAATCAGGTCGAACTCCGAGGCGCGATCCTCGTCGCCAGGTGAGCGCCCGAAGTGCGTGTCTGAAACAAAGATCGTCAAGTCAATTACCCCCGGGAGGTGAGATCGCGAAAAGATACCAAAACACCCGACCGACTTGCGCGTATTGTGGAGCGCTACCGGCGCGACGCCGATCTCACGCAATCAATCGATGTACAATAGTCCGTATCGACCGCCGACGCAATTCTCGGTCTTCCCGCCGGTCATCAAGAACCTGCTGATCATCAACGGTCTGGTTTTTCTGGCGCAAATCACCCCGGTGCTCGGCCCGGTCATCATGAAGTACGGCGCATTGCAGCCGATCGCGCCGCCCGACGTCGTAATGACCTCGGCCGGCCTTCGAAGCGTCGCCGTCGATGCTTTCTGGCCCTGGCAGCTCGTCACCTACGGCTTCATGCACGGCGGTTTCACCCATCTTTTCTTCAACATGTTCGCTCTCTGGATGTTTGGGATGCAGGTGGAGAACACCATGGGGACGCGGCGGTTCTTGACGTATTACTTTACGTGCCTCATCGGCGCGGGCGTGGTGCAGGCGCTGGTCGTTTACCTGACAGGGAGCTTTTCACCCACTGTCGGTGCGTCGGGGGCCGTGTTCGGACTGCTGCTCGCTTTCGGCCTCTTCTTTCCCGAGCAGCCGATCTATATCTATTTTCTGTTTCCGATCAAGGCCAAATGGTTCGTCATAATCTTCGGCGCATTGGAACTCATTTACGGCGTTAGCAATACCCAACCAGGCGTCGCCAACTTCGCCCACCTTGGCGGGATGGTCTTCGGCTTCCTGCTCATACAGTTTTGGCGAGGACGCCTCCCGGTTCAACCGGAAAGAAGGTTGTACATTTGACAGGAGATCGCACGCGCGGTACGACGTTTGGATCGCAACAATACTCGTAACCAGGCACCGAGAAGGGGATGGGTGAGGGACTGATTACACGGATTCGACGCTGGTTTCAGATGAAGCCGCCGGCATTGCGCCGGCTGCTGATCGCCAACATCGCGGTCTATCTAGCTTGGGTACTGGTGCTAGGTCACATCCCTGCGATGAGGTCCTTCGTACAGAATCACCTGGCGCTCAATCCGGAGGTGCCGGGTATCCTGTTCGAGCCCTGGCAGCTAGTCACGTATGCCTTTCTGCACGTCGGCTCGGGTCTGAACGGGCTGCTCCACATCGTTTTCAACATGCTGTGGTTGGTCTGGCTCGGCCAGGAGTACGAGGATCTTTATGGGGAGCGCCGCATGATGTGGCTGTACGGCGCCGGAGCGGCGGGAGGGGGGCTTGCCACCGTGCTGCTTCACGCCGTCTTTCCGGCGATCCCCGCGTTCGGCGGGTACGTTCACGGCGCTTCGGGCGCCGTGCTGGGCGTTATTGCCGCCGTGGCCACGCTGCATCCTCACAAGCAGATCGGACTGCTCTTTCTCGGAGTCTGGCCGCTTCGGATGGTTCTGCTCGTCTTTTTGGCTTTGGATCTTCTTTTCGGGATGGCGGGCGGCGTTTCCGTTTCGGCGCACCTCGGAGGCGCCCTTGCCGGCTTCCTGTTTGCGCGCGACCAGCGGGGAAGATCGTCCGTTCGTATCGTGTCCGCTCCGGCACGGAATTCGGGCGATGGTTTGCTGAAACGACTCGACGACTGGCTCGGGAGTCGGAGCAGTAAGGAAACCGCCAGCCGCAAACGCCGAAAGGACGAGGACGCCAACGTCACGGCCGAAATCGACCAGAGCGAGGTAGACCGCATCCTGGACAAAATCAACGAGCGCGGATACGAGTCCCTCACCGAGGAGGAGAAGCGTATGCTCTACGAGGCGAGCAGGCACTGAAGAAACGCTAAACGAGAAACGAGCACAGAAACTGAGAGAAGACGAACTTGCGGTCATGTTACCTGCCAGCCCTGCGATTTATCGCGGGGTTACCGAGGCAACAAAACTCTCTCCGAGCACGGTTTTAACCGTGCGAGGCCGTCTGGGCCAGTCAAACGGGAAACCGTTGAAACGGTTACCGGCGCTCGTCGCCATTCCGTTACCCCCGATTAAAATCGGGGGCTGGCGGGTAAAACCCGATCTATCCCTTGCGACGGCTTTTGGGACTGCCCTTGGCTTTCAAATTCTTCGGGCGCTCGCCATGCCCCAATCGGTTCGGTCTTGAAGCAAACGTTGCGCACCCTTGCGTTCGCAGCCAACGCGCTCCTGGTCGCGCTCTGGCTTCCGGGCTTCCTGGCCTCCTACGTCAACCCGACGGTATTCTGGGTAGGCGCTGTGCTCGCCGTCGGGCTCCCGTTTCTTACGCTTGGTCTCGTTCCTTTCGCCGTCCTCCATCTCCTGACGAGAAAGTGGACGCTGTTTGCACTCCACCTCGTCATGGTCCTCCTCGTCCTCGACCGGCACTGGAGCATCGACCGCTTCTCGCGCCCTGACGCGCGGAAAGGCGACTGGACGCTCATGACGTTCAACACGCCGCGATATCCCGACACCGAGGAAGCGCAGGAGCACACCAGCGCCCTCGTGCGAGGCGTCCAGCCCACAATGATCGGTCTCCAGGAGTTCTCCATCTGGGCCGCCCGGCGCGACCCATCCAGAGTCCGCGCGCACATGAAATTCCGGGACGTGGTCGACTCGCTGGGCTACGTCACGCTTCCGCCGCGCGACGGCCCGGCGGATGTAGGCTGGATGGAGTGGGTTCAACCGCTGCTCTCGATCGAGCCCATCGAAAGCCAGGAGCAGTTGACCTTCAATCGCGACGTCGCCGGATGGCCGACGCTGTACGTGCTGCGCACGATCATGGAATTCGACGGCCGCAGGTTCGCACACTACAATGTTCACTTGTTCACGCACGGGCCCTCCAAACCCTGGAACGGAGACGGCAGTTGGCTTCAACCGGAGCGGTGGATGAAGTTTCTTTCCGAGGCGCGCACCGCGTTCCGCGTTCGCGCCTGGCAGGCCGAACAGATCCGCCGCGTCATAGAGCAGGAGGCGCTTCCCGTCATTCTTAGCGGCGATTTCAACGGCACCGCCGATAACTGGTCGTATGGGGTCCTTTCAGATGGATTGCAGGATGCGTTTCGATTAGCCGGCGATGGCTGGGGCGCGACCTACCACTCTAAGCTACCTATGCTCCGGATCGATTTCGTGCTGCTCGGCCCCGAGTTCGAGCCGGTCAGAGCGCGCGTTCCGGCCGAGTACGATCCCCAATCCGACCACCTGCCGCTGGTCGTCCGGTTTCGCTGGCGCCAAGCGCATGGAGGAGAAACCGCAAGGGGAGGCACGGGTTAGAGGCGGGAGAAACGCTAAACGAGAAACGCTAAACGGACCCCGTCATCCGGACTTGATCCTAGATCCAGGCTGAAAACGCTAAATGCTAAACGCTAAACGCTAAACGCTGAATGAGAACGCTACTGGCATCCGGATAACGTGCCTCGTGATCGAGGTCCGACCCAAACGCGAAGCTTCGACTCGGTAGTCTAAGAACTCACGCTCGGGCCCGAAGGGGTGTTAATCGTTTGTCGTTTAGCGTTTAGCGTTCATCCCATGGAACGCTACCGTAGACCGAGCCGCGCCGTTCATGTCGGACCCGTCCAGATTGGCGGCGGGGCGCCGATTTCCGTCCAGTCGATGACCGTCGGCAAGACGTTCGAGGTCGAGAAATGTCTGGCGGAGATCAAGGGGCTGGCGGAGGCGGGCGCCGACATCGTTCGGGTCGCTGTGCCCCGGCCCGAAGACGCCGACGCCCTTGGGGAGATTGTCGCCGGGTCGACGGTGCCGATCGTCGCAGACATCCACTTCAACCACAAATACGCGCTCAAAGCGCTCGAGGCCGGCGTCGCCAAGGTGCGGATCAATCCGGGCAACATCGGCAAGCCCGAATGGGAAGAGGAGGTGCTTCTGGCGGCCAAGGAGAAGGGCGTTCCGATTCGGATCGGGGTCAACTCGGGGTCGCTCGAGAAGGACATCCTTGACAAGTACGGATATCCGCAGCCCGAAGCCCTCTACGAAAGCGCCATGCGCCACGTCGAGATCTGCGCCCGATCCTCGTTCGAGGACATCGTTATTTCGGTGAAACACTCCGATGTCTACTTCATGACAAGGGCGTACCGGCTGCTTGCGGAGAGAACCGACTTCCCGCTCCACCTCGGAGTAACGGAGGCAGGCACTCTCGGCACGGGCACGATCAAAAGCGCGATCGGCATCGGGTCCCTGCTCGCCGACGGCATCGGAGACACGATCCGCGTCAGCCTCACCGCCGATTCCTTGCGCGAGGTCGAAGCAGGACACGACATTCTCAAGGCATTGCGTTTGGGCCGCCCGGGAGTCAATATTATTGCATGTCCCACCTGCGGCCGTCTCGCAGTCGATCTCTTCAAGATCGCCCAGGAGGTGGAAGACGCAGTCAAGGCCCGCAAGTTCGAGAAGAACCTCAATGTGGCGCTCATGGGCTGCGCCGTCAATGGACCCGGCGAGGCGGCGGGAGCCGACCTTGGCGTCGCCTGCGGGCGAGGCCGCGCCCACCTCTTCAAACGCGGCCAGATCGTCAAGACGGTTCCAGAAGACGAGATCGTGGAGGCGGTGCTCGAGGCGATCGAGACGTGGGAGTGAAAACGTTCCAGGTTCCAGGTTCCAGGTTCCAGGTTCCGTCATCAGGAGCGTGGTCTGCCCAAACTAAACACGGTCCTGTTACGTATCTTTTCTGTCTTCGATTTTGAGCAGATACATCCATTCACCATGCCCGATTCCGCGAAAGCGGTAGGAAGATTCGGATTTCCTCATTTAGGGAAGTTCTGGACGGTCTCGAACGTCCTGAGCCTGGTGCGCCTGGTGCTCGCGATCCCGGTCGTTTACATGATCCTGAGGCGGCATCCCGGCGATCCCGTCGATCCGGCACTCCTGCTGCTCGTCGTCATTGCCATCGCGACAGACTGGTTTGACGGCAAGCTGGCCCGCTGGTCAAAAACGGTTTCCGACTGGGGCAAGGTGCTCGACCCACTGGCGGACAAGATTGCGGCCGGTTTCACCGTGCTCGCACTGGCCGCCACGAATGCGATACCCTGGTGGTTCGTCCTGATGATGGTCATCCGCGACGTCGTGACTGGGCTCGGATGGTCGGTGCTCTCGAGGCGGACCGGATCGATTTCCATGAGCCGGATGAGCGGCAAGACGGCCACTGCCGCCGTCGGCGTAACCGTGCTCGCCGCCATCATGGTGGCCGATCCGGAGGTCATGAACGCCTGTATTTGGATAACGACGACGCTTCTGCTCTATTCGTTCGTGGATTACTTCATCCACTTCGTGTCCGTTCTGACAGGTCGTGTCGGAACGGAGGATGAGACGGCCGGAGCGGAGGAACTCGAGGAAACAGACCGCTGAGAGATGGGCATATTTGATCGTTTTGGCAAGAAGGACGACAAGGAGAAGCTCGAGGCAGGGCTGGAGAAAACGCGCTCGAGCTTTTTCGGCAAGCTGAACGTGCTCGTCCGGGGCAAGGACAGGGTCGACGACGAGGTGCTCGACGACCTCGAGGAGGTTCTCGTGACGAGCGACGTCGGCGTGCGAACCACCGTCGACATCATCGAGCGCCTGCAGGAACGCGTGGCCCGCGACAAGTACGTCTCATCTGATGAGCTTCACACCATCATGCGCGACGAAATCGCGGCGCTTCTCGATGATCACGGCATCGACTTGCCAACGGACTTCGACGCCGGCCACAAGCCGCATGTCATCATGGTCGTCGGAGTCAACGGTGTCGGTAAGACCACCACGATCGGCAAGATGGCACACCGATTCAGGGAGGCCGGCGCCAGCGTGGTTCTCGGAGCGGCCGACACCTTCCGGGCCGCCGCCACGGAGCAGCTCGAGATCTGGGCCGCACGGGCAGGAGTGCCCCTCATCAAGCAGGGGCACGGAGCCGACCCTGCAGCCGTGGCATTCGATACCCTCGCCGCAGCGGTCAAGCGCGGCGCCGACGTCGTCATCATCGACACAGCGGGCCGGCTTCACACAAAAGGGGGGCTCATGGACGAGCTCTCGAAGATCAAGCGTGTTATGGATCGCCAGGTACCGGGCGCCCCACACGAAGTCCTGCTCGTTCTCGATGCCTCCGTGGGCCAGAATGCCCTCCGTCAGGCTCAGGAGTTCACCAAGAGTGTCGACGTGACCGGCCTCGTCCTGACCAAGGTAGACGGTACGGCCAAGGGAGGGATTATTATTTGCATTTCAAACGAGTTCAAGATTCCGGTAAAATACCTGGGCGTCGGCGAAGGCATCGACGATCTGCAAGTATTTGATCGGCATGCCTTTGTGGACGCTCTTTTTGCGTAATGCATCGTCGCCCTGGAAAGGTGGAACATACCCCCCGAATGCCGACCGCTAACTACTACCCATTCAGGCACGAGAACCGACAGTTCGAGCATGGATTATGGGAGTACACCAGCAACTTCTCGAATTTGGTCGGCGAATCAGCGAAATTCGACGAACCAATGGATACAGGCTACCGTGAAACGGATGACACGTTCTGGACGTTCGACAACTCGCATGCATCACGTACGCTGCGCGAACGGTCATACTCCTGAGGGACGACCTGCAGGTCGATCCACCGCAAACAAGTGATGAAGGCACTCTCGAGCATTCGACGCCCGGCTGGATTGATTGCCGCAATCTGGATTGCGCTGTCATTCCAACCCGCGACAGGGCAGTCGCCGCCGGCTTTCGAGCTGGACGCGGTGACTATGCCCGAACCCGGCACGCTCGAATCGCGCCTCGACATCTACACGCGAGTCCCGTACTCCAGCCTGCAATTCATCTCGCAGGGAGGACAGTTCGTTGCGGCGTATACGGTCCTCGCGGAGTTGTATTCGGTCGACGAGAAAGGGAACCAGCAGGGCGTCGTGATAAGCCGGATCTGGGAACGCGACGTCCCCGTGGTCACGGAATTCCGCGAGACGCTCGAGTCCACCTACGACTACACGACCCACAGCATCAAAGACCTCTCGCCCGGCACGTACATCCTCGAGGTGCAGCTCGAAGACAATTTAGCCAGCGCGTCGTTTCTTCAGCGGCTTCCCGTCCAAGTACGGTCGTTTGACGGTCACGCAGCCCTCAGCGACATCCTCCTCGCCGATTCATACGACGTGTCGTCGCGCTCAATCGTGCCGAACGTGGCCGGCGTAGTCGACAACGACAAGGGCATGTTCAGCCTCTACTACGAAATTATCGCGCGCGAGCCCATGAAAGCCCGTGTGTCGTACTCGGTCTTCAAAATGAAGAAGGCCGGAAAACCGAGCGTGAAATCACTGCTCGGCATCGATAAGGAGGAATTCTCGGACACCGACGTTTCGTTCGAGGCGCTCGACGTCCTTCCGCTGGCGAAAGGACGCAATCCCGCCACGCTGGCGATTCCGCTCGAGGACTTCAAAGTCGGGGATTTTACCGTCCGTGTGACGCTGAGTGACGTGAACGGCGCCGCCATCGATTCGGCAGACAAGGCCGTCTCAATCCGCTGGATGGGGCTCGACGAACAGATCAGCGACGTCACTGAGGCGGTCGAACAGTTGGCGTACATCGCGAAAGGCAAAGAGATCGAGTGGATTCGAGGCGGCGATACAGAGTCGGAACGCGCCCAGCGCTTTCGCTCCTTCTGGAAAAAGCGCGATCCCACGCCCGTCACCGAGCGGAACGAGCGGATGGAAGAATACTACTACCGCATCGCCCACGCCAACCGTGAGTACGGCAATTTCGCCAAAGGCTGGCAAACCGACCGCGGCCAGGTTTTCATCCTCTACGGCGAGCCCGACTATATCACCCGGCATTCATACTCATTCGGCAGCTCGAAGCCGTACGAGGTGTGGACCTACAACTCGTTCGGGCGGCGCTTCATCTTCATCGATCGCACGGGAGTAGGGGATTACCAGCTCCTCGTCCCAATCTGGGACGAACGGACGCGCATTCGCTAAATGCGTCACGTCCCGGCGGCAACCTTATCTTACCGGTCGTTGTCGCCTGCAGCCTGTCACCTGGCCGAAGCACCCAAGGATGCGCATCGTCTACATGGGCACGCCGGACTTCGCCGTGCCGTCACTCGAAACGCTCATCGCGAGCGGGTTTAAGCCCGTTTGCGTGGTCACAGGACCCGACAAGCCACGCGGCAGGGGTCAGACGTGGTCTCCTACGCCCGTCAAAGAAGTCGCCGGCGCGCACGGTATCCCAGTGCTTCAACCCGAGTCTGTAAAGGACCCGGCGTTTGCGGCGGCGGTTGCGCAAACCGATCCCGATCTCATCGTGGTGGTCGCATTCCGTATTCTGCCGCCCGCAGTGTTTACCTGCGCTCGGCTCGGGGCGGTCAACCTCCACGGCTCGCTGCTGCCCGCGTTCCGCGGAGCCGCTCCGATTCAGCATGCGCTGATGGCAGGCGTGAAAAAGACGGGAGTAACGACCTTCTTCCTCAAAGAGAAAGTGGATACGGGAAACATCATCCTTCAGAAGGACCTGGCAGTCGGTCCCGACGATACCGCCGGAGAACTGCACGACCGGTTGATGATCCTCGGCGCGGAGGCCGTGCTCGAAACCGTACGGCTCATTCAGACCGGGGAGGTCGAGGTCAAGGAACAGGACGATCGGTCGGCCACGCCCGCCCCCAAAATATCCAGAGAGGATGCGAGGATCCGCTGGAGTGCCGACGCACGCCAGGTTCACAATCAGATTCGGGGACTCTCTCCCGTTCCCGGCGCCTGGACGATGCACGACGGTGTGCTGCTCAAGATCCTGCGTACGCGGCCCGCGAGCGACGCGACCTCGGGTCCCCCGGGCTCAATCGTGTCGGCAGACAAAAGGCTCGAAATCGCGTGCGGGCGCGGCACGATACTCGCCGAAGAAATTCAGCGCGAGGGCAAAGCGAAGCTTTCCGCGTCGGACTT
>DATKEJ010000194.1:0-17872 GCA_035512315.1 Rhodothermales bacterium
AGAGGCTGTGACCTCGAAAAGATCCAGCGACACTCTCCTCCAGACCGATCAGATCGTCGCTCAGGAAACGGAAGCCGCCGAGCAGACAGGTGACAGCCGCAGTCGACTTTCCTGATCCAGCCGGACCTGCAAAGAGAACGCCGATTCCATCCCTCGCAACGAGTCCGGCATGAACGACCGGTCTGTCCAAGTCATTGTGCCAAAGCGTGAGCGGAACGTGCAATGGCCGCCCACGCTCGTAGAGCGAGAGCACGTCGACCCTCTGACAGCACCCGACCAATCGCTGACGGTCGCGATCAAGGCTAAGCGTTGAACTCTGGTGATGGTTAAGGAAAAAGCGCGCGTCCGGAGATCTCGCTCGGAATTTGAGTGGAATGCTCTCTGTCTGGTCGATGTGTCCTTGGAGGACTACGCCTGTCGCATGCTCGTCCCACAGGTCAATCGTCAGCGATCGAGATTGCGATCGCGTTTCGTCGCGCTTCAAGTGGGCGAGTGGCCGAATGATATCTCGTGACAGATCGCGGCCAACGATCCGCAAGTTGACGGATCGGCCTGCGAACGTGAGGATGGACTCGAGTACTTCGTCGGGCCTCGCTGCGGCTGCTCGTTTGAAGCAATCGCGCATCAGCACGAACGCATACTCAGGATCCAGACCCGTCACGTCGCTTTCCATCAGACGCGCCTCGAAGACGTTCCGCCTTGGTCGTGATTCGCGCTCCCATCGATGCCGCCGGGGGCGAATGCCTGCTCGGATTGGTCTCCAGTCCATGTTGCCGTCAGATTCCGATAGAGCGAATCGTAGGCCTCGATCTTCTCCTGCAAGTTGAAAGTCTCGATTGCGTGCTTTCGCGCGGCATTACCCATTCTGCGAGCCTCATCGGGCCGAGTCAGCAGCGTCTCGACCGCCGCGGCGAGTGCGTCCGCATCATCAACCGGAACGAGTATCCCGGTAACCCTGTCCTTGACAACCTCCGGGAGTCCCCCGACACGCGCAGCCACCACAGGTCGAGCCATGAGAGCAGCTTCCAGTGCCCCCAGGCCGAAACCTTCCCATCGGGACGGGATCAGCACCATTGAAACCGAATTCAAAAGCTCCGATACCCGTTCGGGCTCGACCCAGCCGAGAAAATCGACTCGGTCCGACATTCCCGATTCGATCGCCTGTCGTTCGAGCGCCTCTCGCTCCGGTCCACCGCCGGCGATAAGCAGACGCGTCCCGGCAAATCGAGGGGCAATCTTCGCGAACGCCCGTAGCGCAAGGTCAACACCCTTTTCACGAGAGAGCCTGCCGAGATAAAGCAACCTCTGCCCGGTTACTGGCAGAGCAGACGGCGCACGGTCGGGCGCCTTTCTGGCGTTGTGTATAACCGTCGATCGCGCCGAGATCTCAGGAACCAGAAGCCTCGCGTCCTGCAGCGTGGCATGCGAACAGCAGGCAATCCAGTCAGCCGCCTGAATTGCCCGAATGGCGACCGAATCACGCGCGTCAGTCTGGCCCGGCCAGAGGCCGTGAAGCGTCAACAATGTCGGCGCCGAAATCGCGTTCGACGTCGTGAGATGAAAAAACGTACCCACCCCGACGTCGTTCAGGTGAACGACGTCGGGCACGAACGAGCGTTTCAGCTCAGCCACCTGACGGCTGACATCCATCACATCGTCGATTCTACCGGACGACAACAGGTTTCGAAACGGAAATCGGTGAACGGATACGCCCTCAAACATCTCGTACGACGGCACGGACGCTGCATATTGACCGGTGACGACGCGAAACTCGTAACCGCGTACACGCAGAGCACGGATCAGTTGAACGCCGAAAGTCTGAACGCCGCCCAACTCGGGCCAGAACGCCGGCGACCAGAACAGCACCCTCATCATTCGTCGGATTAATCGAAACGCTCTTAAGACCGTTCCCGCCCATGTTCCTCTATCCACAAGAAGAGGCTGAGCAGGATCCACAGGCCCATTGCGAGCCCCTTCTCGCCCGCCAGGTGGCGATCGAAAGTCGCTCGGACCGCGTTTTCATCCATCGGCAGCCCGAGAATGTCCGTCCTCCCGAGCACCATGTCCTCGAATATCGGGCGGAGCGGTCCACGAAGCCATGCATCCATTGGTACAGTGAACCCCCGTTTCGTTCGGGTCTGGTGCCGCACGTGTCGTGCGAGCGCATGCCGCAGGGGCAGCTTCCCGATACGACGCTCCACGTCGAGGCACGACGTCCAGTCTACCCGGGCAGCCACGTCGATGACCTCCTTGTCGAGGAGGGGGATTCGTACCTCGAGTGACTCGTGCATACTCGCCCGGTCGACCTTTAGGAGCACCATCGACAGGAAGCCGTTGAACTCGTTCCATCGGAGCCATCTCGCAGTAGGTTCAGTTTCCCAAGTGGTGTGGTCGAAGAGTCCGAACTCCGCCGGCCAGTCAGGAATGTCGGGAAAGACTCGCCGCAGCACGGTCTCGGGCAGGTGGGTGTGTTTAAGGCGATATGAGTCGCCGAGACTCGTCGGCCATCCGGCGTCCGCATTTCCAAGGCCGGACTCGATCAGTCGCCTGACGTTCCAGCCGGGGGTCGCTGTGGCCCCGGTCTTCACGAAGTCGTCCGTCGTCTCCAGAACGGATGCGAAACGGGCGGCATAGCCCCAGAAAAGCTCGTCGCCCCCGTCTCCGGAAAGCACAACCTTCACGTGTCGGCGCGCCAGGCGGGAAACCATCAGCGTCGGGAACATGGAATAATCTGCGAACGGTTCGCCGCAGGCTTTCACCACGTCGTCGATCAGGTCCAACGACTCGTCGGGCGCGATGTGCTCGACGACGTGCTCGACCCCGATCTCCGCGGCATAGGCGGCGGCATCGGCGGATTCGTCGAGCGGGTCGGCGCCCAAACCGAGGGTAAAAGAGGGAATGCGGGTGTTCGCTGCGACGCGGGCGTTCGCCGTGACTAGCGGAGAGTCGACGCCGCCGGAAAGAAACGTGCCGACCGGGACGTCGCTCACGAGCTGTCGTTTGACGGCAGCGCCGACCGCCGCATCGACGGCGTCGAAGGCTTCCTCACCGTGGAGGTTCGCCTCGCGAAGAGTATTGAACTCGAAGAATCGTCCCTTCGTGACGCGGTTCTCAGCGGTGATTTCCAGCCAGGCGCCCGGCTCGAGCATCCGGGTCTGTTCGAGAAGCGCATACGGCGAGGGGATGTATCCGAGCCGCAGGTAGAGAGCGATCGCCGCGGAGGAGACTCGAAGACTGCCGCTCCACGGATGCTCGAGAATCTGGTCATACTGCGAAGCGAAGACCAGGCCCTCCGAGGTATGCAGGTAATAAAGCGGCTTGATTCCCGCGTGGTCGCGCGCGAGGAGGAGTCGCTTTTCCAGAACGTCGTAGAAACCTAGCGCGAACATGCCGTTGAAGCGGGACAGGGCTTCATTGCCCCAGAGCGCGAGGGCGAAAAGGACGACCTCCGTATCGCCGGTCGATCGAAACCGGACCCCCTCGCGCTCGAGGTCTCGACGCAGTTCCCCAAAATTATAGACCTCGCCGTTGTAGACGATTGCGAACCGGCCGTCGGGGGTCGACATCGGTTGATCGCCCGCGGAAGAGAGGTCGAGGATCGAGAGCCGGCGAAAACCGAGGGTGCAGCGCGTTCCGTCCGTCCAAGTCCCTCGGCCGTCCGGTCCACGGCGGGCAGCCAGATCGATCAGTTTATAGAGGATCTCCGCTTGCGTCCCATCCGTCCCTCCTCCCTTGAAAGCAATCTCGCCGACGATGCCGCACATTAGGTTGCCGATTTTGCCTGCATGCCGGCTTTGATTTGCGGAAAGTGACTTTCCATGGTGATCAGGGGTTCGTCTGCGTTCATCTGAACAACCGGCGTCTGGCAGCCTTGATGAGTCGTTTGCCGAAGCCCGTCAGGGCTGCGGCGTTGGCTTGATCCGACTTGAATCGCTTGTTCTCGAACAGGGGAAACGGCGTTTCGACTCCAAGCTTGTCAGCTATTTCAGTGAGCCCTCGCTCGTGCTCCGTGCCGACGGGGATGCCCAATGCCAGGGACTCGCTTCGACTCCTCCACTCGGGTCCTCCGGCCAGGTCGGCCGCGGGAAATCCAGGGTACGGCCTCATTTCACGCGCCTCCCCGATGACTCGGTCCATCTCCAATTTGAACTCTTCCACCGGCATGAAGCGCCCGACGTCGAACACGGCGAGGAACGAGCCCTGGTCGGATGCCCACGGCCGATCCTCCGCCTGAAGGTCCGGTCGGTGGATTCCAGCGAGCGTTCCGCCCAGGGCTTGGAGTACCGAACCCAGCGCCAGATCCTTGAGATAGATGGATGGAAAGTCTTCGAATACTCGCTCGCTCCAGGGAGCCCAGCCGCCTTTGTCCATCACCAGTGGGGGCTGCTCGCCGGCAGGAACGGCGACACTGATTGGGCCGCCGGGGTGCGCGTAACGCACGCTCTTGCTCGGGTCGCGGGCATGGCGGCTGGACGAAATGACCATGCCGATGCAATCGTGCGCGAGCGCCATCCGCGCGAAGGTGCCGGCGGCGCCGATGTGATGATGGTTGCGCGTCGTCACGGCAGCGAGGCCGCTACGTTTCGCCTCTGAGATCGCCCATCGCATGCCGAAATCGCAGGCCGGATGTCCCAACCCTCCGTCCCCGTCCACCACCCTGACCGAACCGGACTCGTGGATGAACTGCACGTCCGGGCGGGGGTTGACGCTTCCTTCGATGATTTTCGTGATGTATTGGGGCGTCATGGCGGTGCCGTGACTGAAGATGCCGTGCGTGTCTGAGTCGACCAGGTGCGACGCGATGATTCCTGCGTCCTCGGGCGGAACTCCGGCCTTCTCGAACAGATGGCCTACGAACTCGCTCATGGCGGAGGGCGGTATGCGAATCCCGATCGTCGGTGTCTTATTCTTCGCCATGTCTCTTCAGAGCGCCGGGCTCGCCACCCTCCGCGAATCAGTGCGCATGGCTCCTGACGGCAACTGGTCAGATCGCACGCCTTCGACCCTCTGCCGCAAGCATTTCGTACAGGTTCTCGTAGGCGGTCACGTATGTGTCGAAATCGAATATCCGGCTTACCCTCGTCCGGGCGCGCCGGCCCATCTCGGCCGCTTCGTCCGGGTGATCCAGAAGGTATGTCACTGAGTCGGTCAATGCTGAGGCGTCGCCGGGATCGATGATCAAACCGGTCTGACCATGATCGATTACCTCCGGCAGACCCCCGACGCGGGTCGCGATCACCGGACGGGCCATCAATCCGGCCTCCTTCGCAACGTTCGGGAGGCCATCGGAACGCGAGGGGATGAGGATTAGGGTCGCGGAACTCATCAGCCCCGGCACGTCGTCGGGATCGACCCAGCCAAGCATATCTACCCTCCCCTGCAGGCCCAGCGCCTCGATCTGCCGCTCCAGCTCGGGGCGATCGGGACCGTCGCCTCCAATAATCAGACGCAAATCCGTATATCGCGAGGAAATCGAGGCAAACGCCGACAGGGCGAGATCGAAGCCTTTCGACTGCACGAGTCGACCGAGACACAGGATCCGGGGTGAGGCCGGCGGTTTCCCGGGCTCGATGTCAGGCGGCCGGCGACCTTTATATACACATGACGAGCGCGGGATGATCTCCGGCATCGCCTTACGCATCGCAGCGAGATGAAGCTGGGAAACACACGTCACCCAGTCGGCCGACAGGAGAGTACGCCCTGCCAGTGAATCACGACCCACGGCGTCTTCGAGAAAGGCGGAATCCGTGCTGACGAGGACCGGCGCAGGATGCGCATCCTTCGTTTGCTCGTGGAAAAGGACGCTGGAGCCGAGGAAATCGATATGGATGAGATCCGGCGCGAACTCGCGCTTGAGTGCCGCCACCCGTTTCCGCAGGGAGAGCATCTGGAAAGGATCCTTGCTGCTCACGGCCGTCCAGAACGGCCAGCGGCAGACGCGCATTCCGTGGAACGTGTCCTCTTCCGGGAGGTCGGCGTTTTCCTTCAGGGTCACTACGACGAACTCCCATCCCCGCGCCTGGAGGGCAGGCAGGAGCCGCGCTGATGACAGCCCCACCCCGCCGATGGTGGGCCAGAATCGTTCGGACCAGAAGAGGATGCGGCCGCTCATTGGTCCGAAGTCCGGAGTGCGGAGTCCGGCGTCAGGTAATCAAATGTGGGTGTACTCATAGTCGACAGGCATGTGACGTTCGACGTTCGAAGTTCGAAGTTCGACGTCATCCCGGGCTCGACCCGGGATCCAGGTCCAACTCAAAGTTCAAAATTCAAATCGCAAATTTGGCTCTCCGAAAAGTTCGGAATTTACGGAGAGGAGACCAAGGCGCCGCTGTCCCCCTCCGCGAGGCGGCGGCTGAGCGCGACAGCACGTTTCATCAGCAAGTCTCCAGAGGAGCGCTCAGCCGGGGGTGGTCAAGAGCGGACGCGACTCGTTGACCCAGATCCCAGCCGCAGAGAATACCAAGCCGCCCAGGGAAGAGATTTCTCACACGCTGAGAACGCAGAGAGCGCGGAGACTCGCAGACTTGTAGACTTGCAGACTTGCAGACTAAGTATTCCGACTTCGATCGATCTTATCCTTGAGTAGCTGCAGAATCGTGTC
Source organism: Rhodothermales bacterium (assembly GCA_035512315.1). Lineage (GTDB taxonomy): Bacteria > Bacteroidota > Rhodothermia > Rhodothermales > DATKEJ01 > DATKEJ01. The sequence continues at coordinate 6,602 of DATKEJ010000194.1, forward strand.
CCGACTGGTGGCCGCCCGTTCGCGGCTGCGGTTGTTTTCGTGCAGGCGGCGGTGCACAAGCACGTCGTTCAGCATCTCCATCTTGACGCCGGCCTCCCTGGCACGCGAGAACCAGTCCAAGTCGTTGCCGTGCGGGAGGTCCGCGTTGAAAATGCCGACTTGTCGGAAGACCTCCGACCAAGCGAGCATGGTGACACACAGGTAGCCGGGAATGGGCTGGGCAATCCGATGCCCGGCAAACTGTTTTGCCTCCTCCTCCAACTCCTTGATCCAGAAATTCTGGATATGGGTGACGCAGAGGCCCAGTTCGGGATTGGACGAAAGGACGCCGATCTGGCGGCTCAGTTTATCCTTCACCCACAGGTCGTCGGCGGCCAGGAAAGCGAGCAACTCGCCGGATGCTTCCTCGATTCCACGGTTCAGGGCGGCGGCGGGACCGGCATTGGCCTGCCGGATGCACCGCACTGGCTCACCGTAGCTCCGGGCAATGTCGCCGCTCCGATCCGTGGACCCGTCGTCGACGACGATCACTTCGACGGGCCGGTACGTCTGCGCGAGGATGCTGTCAATCGACTCCCCCAGATAGCGCTCACCGTTGAAGACCGGTACGATGCAGCTGACGATGGCGTCGTTCATGGTGAAACGCGGCTTGATCCGAAATTCAAGCCATTGTGTAGAGCGAGTATCTATGCGCGGCCCTGGTCCGCCGAATCATCACCTGTGGCGCGCCACGGCGTGTTTTCGAGGCCGGGCTGCGGCGGATCGAGCGCGAGGAGATCGCCCATATCCCTGTAGATGTTCAACACCGGGGTTTCGTACCGTATGGCTGTGCTTTCAGGCGTGTCCGTCACGCCGCCAGGCATGTCCGCCGGCCGACCCCCGCTGGTTTCCGATATCAGTTTTTCCTCCGCGAGTTGGGCCACGAACTTCTCGAGGTCGGCCGCCGCCTGAGCCGGCGCCACGTCGTAACGGGAGGCGACCTCATCCGCGATGGTCTGGACGCTCACCTGTCGATCGATGAGATCCCACACCAGCGCGGCGACCTTGTCCATGCTGTAATAGATGCCGTTCGAGAGATTGATGACGATGGCCTCCCCGTCGATCACCTTCGATACGACCTCGTCGCGATTGGGGGTTAGATATGTATTCAGATCCAGCATGGGTACTTCTTTTCAGCGATTGATTAGGGCGGGGCAACTGAACGCAAAGCGTTGGATGGAGAGTAAGTATTCTCGGGGAGAAATGTTAGGCGTACCGAGTTCGAAGTTCGAAGTTCGGGGTTCGGAGTTGACAGGTTCCAAGTTCCAGGTTCCAGGTTCCAGGTTGCCCAAACGAATGAGTGTCGATGTCCCGAATCGAAGTCGGACCTTAACCGAGCGACGAGGGTCGCTAAGTTCCAAGTACCACGTGCCAAGGGTACCAAGTACTAAGCACCGAGTGATGGACATCCAACCTCGAACTCCGAACTTCGAAATGACCTGCTCCCTGCACCCTGCACCCTGCACCCTGCACGTTGCACCTTGCACCTTGCACCTTGCACCTTTTTCGCCGAAGCAGCCGAAACCTTCATTCATCATTCATCATTCATTATTTATCATTCTGTTCTGCCCGGGTGGCGGAATCGGTAGACGCGCACGACTCAAAATCGTGTGGCCTATGGCCGTGTGGGTTCGAGTCCCACCCTGGGTACGAGGGCAATTCAAATTGCAGAATTCAAATCGCAAATTGGGGGTTCGGCGGCTGCGCGGCTCAGGCTTGCCCATCGTAGTTCGAGCCGGCGAGGCGAAGAGAGGGAACTTGCCCTTCGGTCCGCATTGGCAAGCTACGTTCCGGCCACCGAGGTATGTGACGGTGCCGACAACGATTGTGGCGGCGAACCCGATGAAGCGTGCTGAAGGCGGAGACCAGTGAGGCGGCCGGCAACTCATCCTCGATGTGCGGCGTAACGAAGGCCGGAAGGTCAGGCAGTGCGCAGAACGTAGCGGAGGTCCCGAAATGAAAGGATCCATATTTGTCGGCACGAGCCTCGACGGCTTCATCGCTCGTGCGAACGGCGCGCTCGATTTCCTTCACGCGGAGGGCGCGGAACCCTACGGCTTCGATGAGTTCCTGGCCTCGGTCGATGCGCTGGTTATGGGTCGCAAAACGTACGAAACCGCTTTGGCGTTTGGGAGCTGGTTCTACGGCAGCAAGCCGGTGTTTGTCCTCAGCTCGAAAGAACTCGCCAAGGTCCCCAAGGGAGCGGTCGTCGAACGTATGTCGGGCACTCCGGCAGACATCGTCTCAACGCTTTCCACCAGAGGCATAGAACACATCTATGTGGACGGCGGAAACACGATCCAACAGTTCCTCCGGGACGGATTTATCGAGCGTCTAATAATCAGCCGGGTGCCGGTACTCATAGGGTCAGGAATTCCACTGTTCGGTCCGCTGCAAAATGATCTCGCCCTGAAGCACGTGGCGACCCGCCAGTACGCAAGCGGACTCGTACAAAGCGAGTATGTGATTGCAGACTGAGTTTCCTCGGGGTGGCAGGCTGCGCAGGGAAAGGTGATTTTGCAGATTTCCTGATCGGTCGTCTCGGGCACGCGGCCGGCTGCGAGGTAACACTGACGTCGACGGGGCGCTGGAGGGTAGTCCGCTGTTCAGGGTGTTGTAGACGTGCCAATCACTTGCTATCCGGGATTCGAACCACGAACCTTCCACTTACAGCAGACCGACAGGATGGGGATTTATGGCGTTGGGATCGGGCATCGAATGGACCGAGGCAACCTGGAATCCCGTGACCGGGTGCACGAGAGTCAGTGCGGGTTGCGACAACTGCTACGCGGTGAGCCTCACGCGGCGGCTGGACGCAATCGGCCTGGAGAAATACCGCGGTCTCGTCAACCAAGGGAAAGGTCACTTCAACGGCATCGTCCGAACCCACGAGGATCTGCTTGATGTCCCACTGAGCTGGCCCCGATCGCGTTTGGTGTTTGTGAACTCCATGAGCGACCTGTTGCACCCGAGCGTGCCGGATGCTCAACCGTGCGGAGCTGCTTGCTCGATGAGCTGGATAGGGAAACCGTTGAAACGGTTACCGGCCGCTATCGGCACCGCGGTACGCCCGATTGAAATCGGGGGCTGACGGGTAACATGAGCGCAGGAGGTCGTCCACCGACCCCGGGCTGAAGCCCGGGGTGACTGTCCCGACTCAACGATTCCTTGCTCCGTGCTCTCTGTGTTCTCCGTGGGAGCCAGCTCCCCCTGTGCCTTTGCGCCTTTACGCCTTTGCGCGAGAAAATCCCCGGCGCCGCTTCCTGAGTCGCCTCTGGCGAGACCACTCTCCACCCTTCCTGGGACGACAATCACCCGGGGAGAACGCAATACCTGCCCAGACGGGAGAAATCAGTGGCCGCGAGATGAGGACACTCACCTTACCGCCACCATCCTGCCGGTCGCGACACCGCTGTCTGTGACGATGCGATAGAAATAGACCCCGCTCGAGAGGCCCGAGCCGTCGAAGATGACGACGTGTTCGCCCGCTTGCTGGACTCCATCGAGCGGCACGGCCACACGCCTGCCTCGCACATCAAATACGTCGATCCTGACCACACCCGACTCCGGCAGCACGTAGCGAATGCTGGCCTGCGACCGGAACGGATCAGGGTAGGCGCCCAGAATCTTTGGCACGGTTCCCAGGGCCTCAGGAAGTTCATCGGAAACCGATACCGGCTCTAAGACCTCGTCAGCACTTGCGGCGACTAGCCCGAGCGTCGGAGCACCCGGCGCCGACTCCGCATCCATAAAGCCCGATGCGAAGAATGAAACGACTTCACCCGACCTGCCCGTTAAATCGAACCGACCCGTAGCCGCGGTTACTCCTTTTCCCGCGCCATCCTGAACGACGATTTCTGCTTCGTAAACTCCGGGCGGGATGCTCGACGATGTCGCCAGGTCTCCATAACGGAGCCCATCGAACGATGCGACGACGGGGCCGTTCAGCACGATCTGCAACTCGCCCGCGTCGGTACTGAAATGCCCCGCAACCACCGTCACGTTCTCATCCTGCTCCGACGGTTGCACGGCGAGGGCCGACTCGTGGTAAACGTTGAGCGCAACGGGACGACCATCCGGATTTTCCGGAAACTGCTGCGGGTTCAGCAGGCCGGCCGCGACGAGCGGACTCAGTTCGCCCGCTTCGAATCGAACCGGGAACGTACCGAGCAGCCCTTCCGTCGTGGCGCCCGATATCACCTCCTCGACATCGGCCTTTACGTCTATAAGGCCTACGACCAGATCGACCTCAGCCGGGACTAGTACAAGCGGAGAGGTATCTCCAAAACGTCCGGTGAACTCCCCACCGCAGTCGGGTATGATGAGCGGACCGCCACCACAGGGGTCTTCTTCCGGAAGCCCCCCGATGATCCCGAACGGTCCCCCCTGTTCGCCCATCCAGATCGCGATGGCAACCTCGCGCTCGCTAAGTACACCGTCCTGGATCAGAACGACAACTTGTGTCCAAGCCGTCGACTGCTCAGCAAGCTTTGTAACGAGTCCCGCATCGTTGCCGATGATCAGCCCGTCGCCGGTCAGAACCGGTCCGGAAGTACTTCTCAATTCCAGCGGGTAGGTCCACTTCAGTCGACTCGCACTGCTCGAGAGTGCAATGAGATTGAGGGCATGCAGGATGCCGGCGTCATCGGCGACGTACAAGACCTCTTCGTCGAGCTGCTGCGTGAAACGCCGGATCTTCTGCTGGCTGATCGACGGTGGAGACGTTATCGGACCCGAGGCTTTGTAGCGCCAGAGTTCCTGTCCGGAGGGACTCAATGCATAGAGGGTACTGTCGGTCGAGCCGATGTAGAGGTTGCCGTTCGAATCGAGCGCACCGGAGGCCGTCACGTCGCCGGCGGTCGCAAAACGCCACTTCTCACTCCCGCCCGGATTGACGGCATACACATTGTCGTCGTTCGAGCCGAAGTAAACGGCGCCGTCGTCAGCAATCGTCGGCGCACTGCGGACGTCACCGGACGTCGTGAAAGTCCACTTCTGGGTGCCGTCTTCGTTGATGGCGTGCAGTTTATCATCATCGGATCCAACGTAGATGGCGCCGTCTGACGAGACGGCCGGCGCGCTGTGAATGGCTCCACCTGTAGAATAGCGCCATCGTTCCGCGCCGGACGGCGAGAATGCAACGAGATCGCCGCTGATGGATCCAACCAGGGGGCTCCCGTCGGAGGCCAGCGTTGGTGCAGCAACCACGGCTCCCCCTGTCGAAGCGCGCCACCGCACGCTGCGGTCAATGTAACTGAAGGCCGTCACCCGGCCGGATATGTCGGCCTCCGCGATGAAGACGATCCCGCCCGTGGCCACAACCGGCGCGGCCTCAATGCTGATGAAATCGGTCTGCGTCTCCCATCGCATGACACCCCCGACGTCGTAGCCCCGCAGAAGGCCGTTGTTCGAAGCGACGAGAATCGTTTCATCCGCCGTGATTACGGGCGCCGCAATCTCACCGAGCAACCGGAATGACCAGTCGAGCTCGTCTCGCACCGTGGGTGCGTCAACGGCTCCGGAGTTGGCGCCGTCGGCGCCGAAAGCCGGCCAGACCGACCGTGCGAAGGGGCCCGGGTAGGCAATGTAGTCGTGGTCACGCGATCCGCTTAAATTGATATAATCTCTGCTGAAGGGTTCGAAGTCGAATCCGGAAATGACGGGCGTTACGGTACCCGACCATCCGTGCTCGATTTCTATGCTGTAGAAGCCTCCGCTGTTGGTCTGAGTGGGCTCCGGAAAACCCTGCAGGTCCACACTGTTGACCGGATCACCGACGAGCGTCTTGATGAAGCCCGAAATCTCATAGCGGTTGCGGAGGGCCGAAAAGTCCTGCGTCGTGTCCGCATCAATTGAATCGAGTTCGATTGCTTCCGGCGTGAAGGTGTATTCACCACTGGTCGGAGCAATCCGTCCACTCCATCCCCAGGGAAGGTCGATGTAGTAGCCGCCGGTATCGTCGGTTGCCACGTTAAGGCCCGTGACGCCGCGCAATTCGATCCCGTCGAGCGGTACACCAGACGGGTCTAGCGTGACCTGACCCGAAACTTCGAACAGCTCAAAGCCCGTAAAGTCGCGCGTTATGTCGCTGTTGATGTTCGTGTAGGTCGGCGACTCGGGCTCAAAGGTATAGTCATTCAGTTCAGGTGTCACGGTCAGCGATGTCCCGGGCTCCAAGAAAAAGACGTAGTAGCCGGTGCTGTCGGTCACCGTCTCCATTACTATCCCTGAACCGTCCTCACCACGCACCGTGATTTCGATGAACGGTTCACCGGTCTCGGCATCAAGTATGGTTCCTGAGATTGTATGGTTGGTTTGTGACATGAAGGCAGCAACCGTGGAGACCGTATTCCTGAGTACCTGCGCGTTGTCCGACGGCTTGTTGCCGGTCGAACCTCTACTGAAGCCGTTCCACGTCGAATCGGGATCCGACCAGAAGATCAGACGATTGCAGGAAGGCGTACGCGGCGTATTGCGATTGGCCGGATTAGTGGTCCGACAGAAAGGGCCGGGTTCGTCGTCGCAGTCGCACAAATCGTTGTAAGCCATAACCGTCCGCCACTGGTCGGCAGCTATTGACCAATTGTCGGAAGGATTGACGTGCCCGTGTGCATACGGGAACGACTTGTTCACGGCGAAATCCTTAAAACGGTCGTGGCGCGCACCCTGGATATGGCCGATTTCGTGGGCAAAGCTCAGATTGGAGCCCATGCAACTTCCCGCCTCTGCGATTACGAAGTAGGCCTTCTTACTGTGATCGGTGCTGACGTTGTTCATGATGTATGCCCGGCCGCAGGCCTCGAAGTCGCTGACTACGAGACCGACGATATCGGCATTGACCTGGTGTCGGAGTCCGTAGATATCGTTGCCCGAGTCGCGGCCGTTATCTTTCAGATTGTCGAGATCTCTTCCCGCCTTACCCGTCTCGTCATAATTCACCATAGCGGTACCGGCAATACGCACCCGGGCATCGATCCGGCTTCTTCGATACGTGAGATTGGTCAAATTGACCGCATTGCGGATCGTCTGAAGCATTTGCACGCGAGACCCGGCCGAATCTTGGGCCTGCTCGGTGTAAAGGATCAGGAGATCTATATTCGAGGTAGTCGAGCGCTTTCCCGGATCCGTGGGAGCCGCTATGCCCCCCTCCTCCACCGAACCGTCGACGATGCCTATGGGCAGACCACCACCAACGCCCTCTTCAGGATCCTCGAACTCCAGCTCATCGACGATGGCGGCCGTGTTAATCTGGGCGATTTCGTAGAGCGCGCCCTCTACCTGCTGCAGTTCGTAGGGGGTGCCGTTGAGCCAAAAGGTGCCGAAAACAGTTCGACTCTCTAGATCCAGTTCGAGCACGACCTCATCTCCAGGACGCGGACCAACGCCGTACCACGTAAACGCGTGCTCCCCCCACTGCTCAACGAGCTCTCGATCCGTGACCAGTATTGCGTCGTCGAAGAGATTGAGCGTCAGTTGCGCTGTCTCGTCGAAGGGAAGCGAAAACAGATAGTCGAGGTTGAGGTTGCCACGTCTCGAGCGGACGATCTCCGGCTCGTCCCGTCGCGTTTCCTCGCCTGCCGATTCGAACAGTCGTGTTTCCGGATCGGCAATGCGCACGCGAACTTCGGCCGCATCGAAGCCGCCGTCATTATCACTGATTGTATACGCGAATTCATCGTCACCTTCATAGCCGGCCGCCGGTGTGTAAACGATTCTGCCGTCGTCGATACTTGCTGATCCAACCTCAGGAGCATCGACGCCCGCAATCGTGAGGGCATCCCCGTCGGAATCGTAGTCGTTCGCGAGAACGTCGATGACAACCGGCTCACCTGTCACCGTGAAGCCCCAGTCGGCCTGTGCGACTGGCTGGTTCTTTTCCGTCTCGCCGATAAAAAGGCTGTAGACGGCGCCCGCGTCGCGGATTTCGCGCTGCCCATCCTCAGCAATGGCGCCGAACACAACCCAATTGCTGACGGCCGTTGTGGTGAAGCCGAATAGCGCAGCAGTCTGCGGCGTGCTCGAACTGACGGATAGTGTCTCGGTCCAGTCCTCGCCTTCGCCTTCAAACACGTAACCGGCGCCAGCGAACGACACGTCCGAGACGGTGCGGCGCGGCGCCCCAGCGGACAGTAATCCTTGTTCGGATGCGCTGAGGGCAACGCTGGATCCGAATCGGTCACCCCCTACGCCGCCGGAAGCCAGGAGTTTGGTGCTTTCCGACCACTCGTTGTTGCGGTACTCGAAGACGTAGACCGCGCCGCGGTTATCGTCATCTCGAGCGGCGCCGATCACCACCGTCGGCACAGAAAGCATCGCGGCGTCGAGTGATCCTCCAAACTCCGCAGACGGCTGGGCATCGTCCGCCGTGATCCGTTGCCGAAATACCCACTCACTCGCGCCGGCGCGTTCATAAACGAAGACCGAGCCCGCAAACTCCAGGCCACCCGGACTATCGGCGAGTGCACCGACGAAGGCCCAATCGCCCACGATCGCAACCGATGATCCGAACTGGGCGACATTGGAAACATCTCCCGTCAGGGTACCGTCGTGTACAAACGTGTCTCCGTCGAACTCATAGACAAATGCCGCGCCTCTGTCGGTACCCGCATCCGTGTTCCAGAAATGTGCGCCAATGATCACGCGCTCCTGGTCGGCGTCGATTGCCAGTCCGAAGGCATCGCCCAGCTCCGAGTCGGGCGGAAGCAGTTTCTCGATCTCATTCCAGTTATCCCCGTTTCGGGCAAAGACGTAGACTGCACCCTCGTCGACGCCGCCCGCGTCGTGGTCGCGCGCACCAACCAGCAGGTACAGACCCGACGCAGTCTGCACGAAGGCAACCGCTGAACCGAACTCGTCGCCCGTCACGACGTCGCTTCCGGTTACCCGTACAGTGTGGACCCACTCGTTATCCGATGCCGTGTACAGGTCAACGGCGCCCATACCGGTCTCATCGGTACCGGGTGAGGGTGCTCCTACGGCAAGCAGCGTCCCGTCGGGACTCAAAGCCGTTGCCCAACCGAACTGCTCGTCCGCCAACGGCGTCTCGGCTTCGATACGGCTTAGGTTCTGCGCCTCGGCAGTACGGGTCAGAGCGAAGAGGGATGCAAAGAGTACGAGCCTGGTCAGGTAATTCATGCGTGGGTTGAAGTCGATACGGTGGGAAGAGGGCGAGCCTTCAAAAGGATACGCGAAGACATCCTCGAAAACCGGACAGAGTCGACCGGGACAAAATCGACGAATGTCACAGTCACATCCGGGGCACACCCCCGCTGAGTCGCCTCCGACGAGACGCCTCTCCGCGCTTCGTGGGCCAATCACCCAGGGTGAACGCGATATTTACCCAAACGGGAGAAATCACCGTCGAACGTGAAAACGTCCCGCACACCGAGACGGTCCATCAAGACAAACGAGGTGCAATCGGTCAGCGAAAACGGCAACCGGGCGTGCCGCTCAAACAGCTCCCAAGCCTCATGCTCGACTTTCTCGTTGACCCATTCGAGCCTGACGATTCCGCTTCTAAGGTTTCGCCCCACCTCGATCTTCTTCTCCGCATATCGGGAAAACCAGGCCATCAATTCGTCGAGCACGTACGAGCTCGAGATCAGCTCGCCGAAGGCTCCGCGCTCGATCTCTTTCGCGAATTCGACGGCGGCAGCGTGGTTCTGGTCCTCCGATTCCTCGAGGGCGATAAAGGCGCTAGTGTCTATGAACAGACGGCTCGGCACTAGTCGGGCCGATCGTGCTGGATAGAACCCTCGGTTCGGCCGGTCCGGATCGGGTTCTTACCGAATGGAAAGTCGACAGGAGGAGGTCCTTCCCCGGCATGCGCGAGATCGGACCTGATGAGACCCCTCACGTACTCGCCGACGCTCACACCCATCCGCTGCGCGCGGTCGGAAACGGCCCGTTTCAACTGCTTCGGCAGCAACAGATGGAGCCGATCTTCAGAAATCGACATGGCTGATCGCGAATATGCACATACACATATAAATTAGATGAGTATATGCGCATGCCGTTGCCTGGTTCCTGGTCCGCAGGGACATGTAGCCGCGCGGAGGCGGCGGTATGTACGGAAGGGTTCACCACAAAAGGGTCTCTCTTTCCGCGCTGAGGGGGTTCCGGATCCGTTCCTCCGTGCCCCTTGCTCGAGTAGTTTGTATCCTTACGCATCTTTGAGTTCAACTCGCACCCCGTGCCCCTGAAACCCGAACAATCGCCCGCCTCCACATCGACCGGCAACTGGAGGCCGCCGGCTGGGCGATTCAGGACAAGGACCCGCTCAACCGCACCTGCCTCCCCCGACATGGCTTCGTACCATCAAACTTGGACTCATCAGGCCGAGTCCCATTTCTGAGAGTGACCTATGACCGTCTCCTGTATGAAAACGCTGACATTCGCGCAACGTACAGTTGCTGCTGGACCGTATCGAAGTCGTCCACAGCTTCCCCGGAAGCAGGCTCCCCAAATGTGGACGGCGAGCAGCAGTAAGGTCGCCGGAGCGCGAACGACCCTCGCTTTCGGGGTCCTGGTTGCGGGGCTCCTCTGGAGCGGCCCGGCCCACTCCGGGCCGATTCCCGTTCCCGGCCGGGGACCGATCCCCGCCGCTGACGCTGGCCGGGGGGAGGCGAATTGCTCGATCCATTTCAGAGCGCGGAACACGCTCGCCGAAGACGTCTGGGTTCTCTTCTCCAGCAGTCACTGGTCTACCGACGAACGCGACGGGGTGACACAAGCGGTCTTCGATGGGTCGAACTTCCGCGACATCGGGGACAGACGAATCTCTCCCGGCGACCGCCTGGTCGAGGCGAACACGTCCCGGGCGGGGTCGTGCGCCCTCGAGCGCGATTTCTTCATCGAGGTCAAGTTCGGTACGTTCGACGCGGGTTTCGGAGCCGCACCTGTCGGAGAGTCCGTCACGCTCCACCGGGAGACCGGCCATGCAGGTGTGGGAGTCGTGCGGGGTGAAGCCTCCGGGGAGCTGCTTCTCATCGTGGACCTCGGAGAGTCGGCCTGCTGGGCGGCGCTGAGGCCTGCGGACACGACCGTCGACAATCCCATGGTCGGTTGCGAGCCGGACGAAGAAGAAGAGGAGCCCGTGCAGGCAGACAGCCTCATCCGGATCACGAACCTCCGGTCGGGCCTCGTCTGCGAGGAAGGCTCCGGGGAGGTCGGGCGGCCACCCTCGGACCGCATCTGCCGCGCTCACGAGATCTCCGTCCGCGGTCGAGACAC
>DATKEJ010000195.1:0-8676 GCA_035512315.1 Rhodothermales bacterium
CTTTCAGGGCGCGGCCTTCCACTTCGTTCTCGTTGAGAGCGGCAATAGCGCGACGCGCTTCGGAATCGTTCGGCATTTCTACAAACCCGAATCCTTTCGACTCGCCGCTGTCTCTGTCGTTGATCACGCGGCCCGATGTAACCGAACCGTGTTTCTCAAACAACGCTTTCAACTTACGATCGTCGACACTGAAGGCAAGGTTGCCAACATAGATATTCATACAGTAACTCCTCATGTGTGTCATGTAATTTCAAAAACCGCCTCCATCATCATGACACTACATGTGGATTCGGCATATAGGGATACAATATGGGGGGGTGGGAGTTCCTTCGCCTTCCGGCTTTGATGACGTATTCGTGGCGTATTCGGAATTGGTCCAGATCAGCGATCATCCATCTCCAACGCATCCTGAATCGCCTCCGCACTCGCCGCCAACAATTCCCGCTCCTCCGGCGAGAGTCTCGGCTCGAGCACCAACGAAACGCCGCCGCGACCGATGACGGACGGCAACGACAAGGTGACGCCGAATTCCGGATGCAGCGTTCCGATCGGCTCAACGAGTCCCTCATCCCGCAGCATCGCCTCGACGATTCTGGCGGTTACAATGCCGATTCCGTGCTGGCTTTCTCCGGTCCCCTCGATGATGTCGATGTTCGCGTACCTGACCGCGTGCTCAACCTCCGACTGGAACCTATCGGGATCCCACCCCATCTTCATTGCATGGTCGACAACGGATTCGCCTCCGATCGTGGCGGACGACCACACGTACACGCCGGAGGTGCCGTGCTCTCCTATGACCATGGCGTTCACGGAGGATGGATGGCATCCGAGCTTCGAACCAAGCTGGTGTCGGAAGCGGAGGGAGTCGAGGAAGGTGCCCGAACTAAGCACAGGATTCGTTTTCGTGAACCGTCTTACAATGTCGGCGAGAGGATCCGGGGGGTCCGTTACGACCAGGATCGGGGCATCCGGCGCGACGCGTGCGATTTGCGGGACGATCTGCTCGTAAATCGCGGCGTTCGTCGGCAGGAGCCGTAACCGACCGAGCGCGTCGTTGCGGTCAATCGCCTTACCCGCCTGCTCGTTGATGCCGGCGGTGATGACGATGACGCTCGCTCCGGGGAGGTTTTCGTAGCCGCCGACCCGAATCTGCGTCGGCGGGCACAGCACCTCGCCGTGCGACAGGTCGGCATAGACGCCGCGCGAACGTCGTCCGTCGACGTCGAGCAGGACGATTTCGTGGCACGAACCCCGCAGCAGCATGGCCTTCGCGCAGGAGGTTCCTACCGCCCCGACTCCGATGATTCCGACTTTCATTTATCGTTTTGTGTACTTGGTGCTTGGTACTTGGTACTTGGTCTCGACTTCACTGCGCTCAGCGTTGACCGTTCGAGGTTCGACGTTCGAGAGTCTGCCCCGAGCGAGCACTGCAGAGGGCTACGGCAGTGACCGAGCTACGAGGGAGCCTGCCCCGAGCGAGCGAGCAAGTTTCATAAATAGGGTGAGGATGATGTTCGAGCGACGAGGGGTCGACGTGAGAGCGATTCGCAAGGTAAGCGCTGGCGCTGGACTCTGGATGGTAAACGTTGGGAGGAGAGCGTCTAAAATCCGGCTTCAGAACCCAGGCTCTGGATCGTGTTATCCGTCGGGGGCTGTCCTAAAGTCGGAGCGTAAGGGCCTCGCTGGCCCACGGAGTCCGCGAGAGAGGCGGCTGAGGCGCGACGATCCGTTGCTCCGCGCGCTCTGCGCTCTCTGCGTGAGAAATCCTTTCCGCTTTCTGGGGATGACGACTCCGAGACTTGCAGACTTTTAGACTCGCAGACTTGTAGACTTGTAGACTTGTAGACTTTTACTCAAACGGTGCCAGCGCCCTGACAAGTTCATAGATGTCCTTCCGCCTGGTCACGAAGTCCCAGATATCGTCGGGACCCGCCGCGCCCGGTTCGACACCGAAATCCTTGCCCGCCTTGGCGAACGAATGCGCGACGAGCCAGGAGCAGATGGGATATTTGTCCATTTTGGCGAGCCTCCGGAAGACGTAGGCCCCCAGCAGCAGCCAGTCGAGCAGGTGGGCTATCAGCTTGCCGTAACCGTACTCGTATCCGTTGTACCTCTCGGCGGCAGCGACGATGACGTCCACGTCCGCATCCGTGAGGTTCTTGGCGCGATAAATAGCCACCCAGTCACTTTGCGGCGGACCGTACGAGTCCCAGAACTTCCGTCTCGCCACTCCGCTCCTCGCCTCCATGATCCACACGGATCCGATGTCACCGTCTTCGACCACGATCCCGACGTGGCTCACCTTGGCTCTGCTCTCGCCGAAGTTGCGGCTGAAGAAGCGGATGGCGTCGCTTACGAATCCGTGGCCGCGCGAGAAGAATACATCGCAGCGCTTGAGGTCGAGTCCTGGTTCATCGTTCATGGTTCATGGGGCAGGGTGCAGGGTGTAGGGTGCATCGTGCATAGTGCAATGTTCTCCGCATGCCCGTCACGCTTCGGTGGACAATTTCACCAGGTAGTGGCGGCGGCCGGAAACTCAAACCATGACCCCGCTTCAACGACAATGTGTTGCGTTGTCTGTAACCTATCTTGACAACGATCCTGTCCCATGCGGAGTATACTGGCTCACGTCTCAGATCACAAGCAGAAGTCATCATCCATGTCGCGCATCCCCCTCCGCTTACCGGACGTCGGTCTCAACGAGATCGAAGGACTCGTCTTCATCGACGGAGGCCAACTCGTGATTCGCTTCGGATCGTCGCTGCTCGGGTTGTTCGATACAGACAAGGACGAGATGCGCGTCTCCCCGGGCGAGCTTGAAGATCTTCGGATAAAGCACGGTCTGTTCAAGGACCGCCTCGTCGTCACCCCAATGGACGTCGACGTGCTGGACCGGATACCCGGAAAGCACCCAACATCACTTCGTCTGCGCGTCTGGCGGAAATACAGGAGTGACCTCGAGAAACTCGTAAGGGATTTCGAGGGGATGGGGTGGTAGAGGTGCATGGTGCATGGTGCATGGTGCATGGCACTTGGTGCGTGGTACTTGGCGTCAATCCCCTCCGCGTCCTCTGCGTTCTTAGCGTGAGAATATTGGCATTCTTTGCGGCTCGGGTGAGAAGAATGGTCCGGGTTCAGGGTTCATAATGCTTCTCTTCACGCGTTCTTCACTATGGAAGACGCTGCCGCAGACGGCGCTGAGACGGGCCCTCAGACACGAACCGTTTAACGTCGCTCATTACCCCATCTAGCCTTGGAGAAATGACACCGATTTCTCCCAGGCGCCTGTTGATTGACGTAGAGCACTTGAGTGGAAGCAAACGAGTGAGGGAAGCGCCATGAGCATCGAAAGAAGAGACAACGATCCGGAATCTCGGAGGGCCAGACTGAAGCCGTTTACCAAGGAGCGGACCGCGTTCAAGACGCTCTTGATGGCAAATCCGAACTATTTCGGGACGCTCGCAGAAAGCACACTCAAGCCGGTCGTCAAGATCTCCGGCAACACGTTCTACGAGGAGCTCGCCTGCGTCGGATACCACCCCCAGCAGGAGCAGCTCGAGGGCGTTGTCTACGTGTACAACCCTACCGGCTACGGAAGCGACATCTGCGGTCCGGGCACGCCCGAGTACGTCCGATTCTACCTGTCGTACGACAACGGGGCGACCTGGGTGGACCAGGGGATCACCAGCTTTCAGGCGCACAACATCCCCGAAGGCACTGAAGGGGCAGAGTTTCTCGAGTATGCGGTCTCGCTGAAGATCGATCCCAATCGGAGGTTCTGCTTCCAGAACCCGCTGATTCGTGTCCGCGCGATTCTCTCCTGGAACGATCCGCCGCCGGCGAACCAGCCCAATTGGCCGCCCGTGTGGGGAAACGTCCGGGAGGTTCCGATTCTCGTCGAGCCACGCCGACTCATCTTCCCCGCCGAGATCTTCGAGGCCGTCGAGATCCAATTCCCGGACGTGCTCAAGGACGTCCTCGACCTCGATCAGCCGCTGAAGACCAAGACGAAGGCCCTTTCGGCCGCCGAGCTGTCGGTGAAATACAAGGATGCCGACGTGCCGGTGCACCGATTCGCGTTCAAGGAGATTTCCCAGTTCGTCTCGGCCAAGTCGGATTTGAGCGCGCAGTCGTTCTCGGCGTTCCTTCCGGGCGTCAAGATCAATCCCGACATCGTCAAGCTTCTCTTCCCGAAAACCGACGGCGACACGCGATACGAGGAGCTACGGTGCATCGGACTCGACCCCAACGCGCCCGACACACTGGTGGGCGTCATCCAACTCAAGCTGCCATCTGGTTACTCGGGTGGTCCATGCTCAGATGGAAGCCGGGAGTACGTCACCTTCTGGGCAGATTTCGACGATAACGGTACATTTGAAACGTGCCTCGGGACGGCCAGCGTCAGGGTTTACGACCTGACGAGCGTCCCTCCGGAAGGTGTCTATTACGCCGTCCGTCTGCCCGTTGATCTGAGCGAGTATCGCCAGCGTTGCAGGCTCGGACCGAAAAACGTCCGGATTCGGGCGATTCTTTCGTGGAACGTGGCCGCTCCGTGCGCGAATCCGAATCACGTTCCGACGTGGGGCAACCGGGAGGAAACGCTGATCAACATCCCGCCCGTCGCAGGCGCGCCGGCCGGCAAGATTGCCATCCTCGGCGGCATCCCGGTTTCGCTCATCGACGACGTTTCGGGACTCACTACCCCGGGCGCGATTTTCGCGACTAACAACATGCCGGTCGCTCAGGACAGTCCATTCGCGGGACGCGTTACCGTCCAGGGCGCCCCGCTGCTAGGACACAGTTACAGAGTGGAGGTAACCCCGGCGCTCGGCGGAGCGCCGACGTCCGTCGTGACCAGTCTTGTCCTTACACGACAAGACGGCACGACGCACGTCGTACACGCGGATCCAATAACGCTCCGGTTCAATTACCAGCCGTTCACGGAGAACGTGAACAGCGTGCTGGCGCAATGGAACACGAGTGGGGACGCGTTGTGGTTTGTCAGACTGTTCACTTATGACGCAGGCGGCACGCAGATCGGCCCGCCGGACACGCACCTGATCCAGCTCGACAACACGTGGCCGGACGCGTTGATCACCATCACGACCGGCACGGGTGATTGCGGGAAGTTTGGGATCGGCACGCTGCTTCAGGGAACGTTCGTCGCAAGGGACGACTACCTCAGGAGTTATAGCATCAGCGTCATCCCGAACGTGAATCCGGCGGGTGTCGGCGTGCCAAGTCCGTCGACGGGTACGGTGAACACAGCCGTGGCGCCGGGAGACCTATGGACGTTGGATACGACAGGGATGAAATCCTGCGGCTACGTGATCCACCTGCTCGTGACCGACCGCGCGATCATCAACAGCCAGGGGGTGGGACATCATTCGCCGGCGAATGCGGGGTTCTGTTTGACGTGACCGTGGTACTTGGTACTTGGTACTTGGTACTTGGGAACCTGTCATCCCGAGGCAGCCGGCCCGGCCGGCGAAGGAGGGATCCCTCACTTCGTTCGGGATGACGGTCGTTCGGGATGACAGGATCGCTCTGTCCGTTGGGTCGTTTAGCGTTTCTAGTTTCTCGTTTAGCGTTCCGTTTAGCGTTTTCGCTCTTTCCGCGCCACGACACTCCACAAACGATGCTCCACCGTCATTGGATCGGAGTATTTAGTGCTCAGGAGGCGGGCCAAAGCGTCATCGAAGCGCCGCACGTCCGCTGGCAGGAGTCCGCCTGAGCCGACGCCGTTGCACATCCGCATGCGTCCGCGCCAGCGGCAATTCGGCCGTCGGGCTGGATCTCGCAATGGATCGGCGACTCAATGGCTTTGACGCACCATTCCTCGCGACGGTATGGCCGCTGCACGAGGACGCGCCTGCGAAAGTATGTCGTGTATCTCCTTGGCGACATTTATCATTCGCCGGACACCGGACTCCGCACTCCGGACCCCATTTGCGTTTTGAATTCTGAATTTTGAATTGTCTACCGTCGCCAATCCTCTCGGTCAAGCGACCTGTACTGTATCGCCTCCGCCACAGCCGTCGTCGTAATCCTCTCGTCTCCCGCCAGATCAGAAATCGTCCGCGAGACCTTGAGAATCCGGTGGAATGCCCGGGCGCTCAGGCCGATCCGGTGCATGGCCGCCTTCATGAGCGCCTGGCCGGCTGCATCGAGACGGCAGGTTTCCTTCACCTGGCGGGAGGTCATCTGCGCATTGCAGTAGATGCCCGGTGAATCCTTCAAGCGCTCGGCCTGGACCCGCCGGCAGTCGATGATCCGGTCCCGCATGGTCTGGGATCGGGGCCCGGCCTGGCGGAGGTTCAGTTCCTCGAACGGTACCGGCGTCACTTCGATGTGCATGTCAATCCGATCCATCAACGGACCGCTTACGCGAGCGAGGTATTTCTGGATGTTGCCAGGATTGCATGCGCACGAGCGGGTGGGGTCGTTTGCGTACCCGCACGGACAAGGATTCATGCTCGCCACCAACATGAACCGGGCGGGATAATCGACGCTGATCCGCGCGCGGCTGATCGTGACGCGCCCTTCCTCGAGCGGCTGCCTGAGCACCTCGAGCGCCGAGCGACGGAACTCGGGCAGCTCGTCGAGGAAGAGCACGCCGTTGTGCGCCAGAGAGATCTCACCAGGCATAGGATTCGATCCCCCGCCGCACAGACCGATGTCCGAAACGGTATGATGCGGCGCGCGGAACGGACGGCCCGCAACGAGTCCGGCTCCGTTCAGCTTTCCACCGACAGAGTGGACCTTCGTCGTTTCAATCGCCTCCGCCAATGAGAGCGGAGGCAGAATCGTCGGAAGTCGTCGTGCCAGCATCGTCTTCCCTGCCCCTGGCGGACCCACCAACAGGACGTTGTGCCCGCCGGCCGCGGCGACTTCGAGCGCGCGCTTGACGTTCTCCTGGCCGCGGACGTCGGACATGTCGAGCCCGGCATCCTCTATCTCTCCAAATCGCCGGCTCGGATCGAGCACGAAGGGCGTGACGCGATTGAAATTGCGGAGGAGGTGGAATGCGTCGAGCAGTGTGCCGACGGGATAGACGTTCAATCCCTCCACGACGGCCGCCTCGGAGGCATTCTCCTTCGGCACCATGATGCCCATCCTTCCCTCCTCCCTCGCGCGCACGGCCATAGGAAGGACGCCCCGCACCGATCGCACCGAGCCGTCGAGCGAAAGCTCTCCGAGGATGTAGATGTTGTTCAACGGGGCCGATTCGAGGGCGGACCCGGCGGCAGCGATCAGTCCGATCGCGATGGGCAGATCGAAGGCCGAACCCTCCTTAGGGACATCCGCCGGCGCCAAATTGATCACCAGCCGTCCGTAAGGCATCGTGAGCCCGCAGTTCTTAATGGCCGAAAAGACGCGGGTCCGGCTCTCCTTTACCACGTTGTCGGGCAGACCGACCATCTGAAAAGTCGGCATGGCCGATTCGGCATGTGTCTCGATTTCGATCGGGAGCGCGTCGACACCGTGGAGCGTGCTGCTCCAGACGTGGGATAACATAGAGAATCCGAGGTTTGGATGTCATTAAGACACCTGAGGGCTGGATTTCATAACCTCGAATCCATTTCAAATATCAAACGCAAACAGCAATTTGAGCTGCGCTGGGTTCCTCAGGCGCCGTCATTCCGTGGGATCCGTTTAGCGTTTCTCGTTTTGCGTTTAGGTGATGTTTATCGTTTAGTGGTTAGCTAGCTTGATGTTTATCGTTTAGCATTTCTCGTTTAGCGCTTTCCATGCCCGACTGGAAACCATCGCTCCGACGTTTTCGCCGGCGTTTGCGGCGGCTGATCAACCGCTTCGGATACGACGTGCGTCGGATCAACAGCGGTCAGCCGGGTCTTCAGCCGGAGCTGGACATGAGGCGCCTGCTTGAGATGGAGTCGCCGTTGATCTTCGACATCGGCGCGAATGTCGGCCAGTCGATCGAGTTGTTCCGTAGCGAGTTTCCAATGTGCGCGATTCACGCCTTTGAGCCGAGCGCAGGCACGTTCGACGCCTTGACGGCCCGCGCCGGGGACCTCGTCAGGGTGCACCTTTGGAACCTCGCCGTTGGATCGGCATCCGGGAAACTGACACTTCGCGAAAACGAGATTTCCGAAATGACCTCTTTCCTGTCTCTTGGCCGCAGTGGCTGGGGGCAGACGAAGGGTACCGCGATGGTGGACGTGATCACTGTCGATGATTTCTGCGAGCGCGAGCGAATCGAGCGAATCGACGTGCTGAAATCCGACACGCAGGGCTTCGAGTTGGAGGTTTTCAGAGGTGCAGAATCGATGTTCCGCCGAGGAGGGATCAAGCTGATCTACTGCGAGATCTCATTCATGGATATTTATGAGAATCTCCCGTCGCCCTTCCAGATGATCGACTTCCTTGCCGACCGCGGATTCGAATTCATGACGTTCTATCCGTTCCACTATCTCCGCGGCAAGGCAGCTTGGACGGACGCCCTTTTTGCGCACAAAACCCTGGTGCGCGATTAGCGATTTCCAACTATCGATTATCCGATTCCGGCTCTTCGCCCGTCTCCTCCCCTTCACCCGACGGCCGGCGAAAATCTTCGGGCTGGTTGTCGTCGCCCCCCTGCTTCCGCAGGCGCTTCTGTTCCTTCTTCTTCTTCTTTGCCAGCTCTTTCTGGCGCTTGGCGAACGAGTAGTTGGT
>DATKEJ010000196.1:0-7800 GCA_035512315.1 Rhodothermales bacterium
ACGTACTCAATCTCGAGTGACAGAACAATTGATCCGAACTCCTTTGACAATCAGTAACAAAAACAATCCGCATCCATGATCCGGACAAACAACCTGACGAAAGTCTACCAGACCGACGAGGTCGAAACGACGGCCCTGAACGACGTGAACATTGAGATAGCCGAGGGGGAGTTCGTATCAATAATGGGTCCGTCGGGCTGCGGGAAGTCGACTTTACTTAACATCCTCGGATTGCTGGACAGTCCGTCATCCGGCATGTACTACTTCGGCAGCTCGGAAGTAGGCGCGATGAACGAGCGGCAACGGGCCAGGCAGCGAAAGGGGAACATCGGATTCATCTTCCAGAGCTTCAATCTGATCGACGAGCTCTCGGTGTATGAGAACGTTGAGCTCCCGCTGCTGTACCTCGGGACGTCGCCGGCCGAGCGCAAGGAGCGCGTCACGGAGGCGCTGGAGCGCACGCAAATTGCCCACCGGCAGAAGCACTTCCCGCAGCAATTGTCGGGAGGTCAGCAGCAGCGGGTCGCGGTGGCGCGAGCAGTCGTCGCATCGCCAAAACTGATTCTAGCCGACGAACCGACGGGGAACCTCGATTCCACAAACGGGGAGGAGGTCATGAATTTGCTTCGCGAGCTTAACGAAGCGGGCACCACGATAGCCATGGTAACCCACTCGCCGGCCGATGCGGAGTACAGCCATCGGATCATCCACCTTTTCGACGGGCACGTGGTGACGGAGAACTTCATGCGTGATCGTTATGCGCATGCTCCGCAGACGGCGGCCTGAACACCTGCATCCAGCGATCGAGCATGATCAGTGTCCGGAATCTGACCAAGTCCTATTCGCAAGGTCTGCGAAAGACGACCATCCTTGACGAGGTGAGTTTCGATGTCGGGGAGGGCGAGTTCGTTTCCGTAATGGGGCCGTCGGGGTCCGGTAAATCGACGCTCCTGCACATCCTGGGTATGCTCGACGAACCGACGGGCGGGTCGTACACGTTTTTCGGCGAGCCGGTCCACAAGATCAACGATCGCAGAAGGGCCGAACTACACCGGGAGCACAGCGGATTTATTTTTCAGGCATATCACCTGCTCGACGACCTGACGGTCTACGAGAATATCGAGACCCCGCTGCTGTACAAGAAGGTGAAGCGATCGGAGAGGCAAGGGATCGTGGCCGACATTCTCGACCGTTTCAATCTGGTGGCCAAGAAGGACCTGTTTCCAAACCAGCTCTCGGGCGGTCAGCAGCAGATCGTTGGCGTCGCGAGAGCGCTGGTGATCAGGCCGACACTGATCCTGGCGGACGAGCCCACCGGCAATTTGCACTCGAGTCAAGGTGACGTGGTGATGGATCTTATCAGGACGCTGAATACGGAAGACGCGGTCACCGTCATCCAGGTCACGCACAACGAGACCTATGCGGCGTACGGATCCAGGATCATCCAATTGCTCGACGGCCGGGTAATGGACGACCGGCCTGCTGAAGGCGTGCCCGACCGGGCTCTCGCGTAGGTGAATTGAGTTCCTACAGACCTCGAACCCAGCAAACGCCATGAGCAAGATCTGTATTCACGTCCCCGACACCCGGGCGCAGCACACGATCGGACTGGAAGTCACCCTCGATGGTGAAAAGAAAGTCGCAACATATCGAGTCGAGTCCTTCGAATGGCCCCCGAACACGTCCTCGTCGGAGCGGATTACCCGGTTGAGAGACTACGTCCGCACCTATCCAAGCGACTGGGAACTCGTGCAAATCGGACCATCGGCGCACGGTGTCGTGCCGATCACATTCCGCCGCGCCGGCTGATTTGTTTGAAGATGCGATTATAAGGCTGAGGGGTTTATAAACCTGTCAGGTCTTTAGACCTGTCACGTCTTTAGACCCGTCGGGTCTCTAGACCAGACCGGTTTGTGCGGACGGAATCAGGGTGAGCTTGTAACTTGGCCTCCATGAACACCGCCGACACCGAAGCGCCGACCCGAACCCTGTCGAGAGGTGACATTCACCTGCTCCTGGCGGGCATATTTCTCGTCACCTTCGTCCTCGTTCGATTTACCGATCCGGCCGATTATGGAATGACGCTGCACCCCAGACTGGACAGAGTCTGGACGATGTGGCGGATGATAGTGACGGGCGGCTGGCTGTTGCTTGCGCTTCTCCTTGCCGTAGTCAGGCGTGGCGAGGCACGAATGGGCAGCATCTCATACGCGGCGGCGTCCGCCTCCACTCTCGGCCTCATCTCGCTTGCCGTTCTGTTTCCGCAGTCGTCCGCCTGGGTCGCGATTCTGGGGTCGTTGTTCGTTTACGTCGCCACGTCGGGCGCACTGTGCGCCAAGGTTCAGCGCCCCATTCCTGCGGCACTGCTCGGCGGGCTCTTTTTCGTCCTTCAGGTCCTCACTGACGGCACAGTCCACTTCATGACCGGGGTTTTCCGGATACATTGAGCACGGCGGTCGTCTCGCGATATTAGGCTGCGAGTAGACTGGGGACTCGACCGGCGGCCTGCGATTGCTTATCATTCTCGGGCAGACGAGCACACGTCAATCAACATTTCGGCCATGAAAGCCAAGTGGTGGTTTCCCTTCATCCTCCTCATCTTCGCGGCCGATGTGCTCGCGCAGCGCCAGACAAGCGCCGCCCTACATCCTGAGACGGGAAGGCCCTTCATGACGACTTTCCTGCCTACGGAATTGGGCGGACATCCCCAGACGTGGGACCTGCTGCAGGATCAGCGCGGCATCATGTACGCCGGCAACGGCCTCGGTCTGGTCGAGTTCGACGGATCGGAGGCTCGCCTCATCGATACGCCTAACAAATCAGTCGTACGCAGTGTCGGGATGGATGCGGAGGGTCGCCTTTACGCCGGTTCATCCCACGAGTTCGGTTACCTCGAGCCCGACTCGATAGGGAATCTATACTTCGTGTCCCTGGTGCCGTACCTCACCGAAGCCGAGCGGAGCTTCAACGATGTCTGGACGACCATTGCGACGCCTGAAGGTGTCTACTTCCAGACACGGGAGCGCATTTTTAGGTTCACGCGAGGCACTGACGACGGCGACTGGACCTACCGGGTCTGGGAGCCGGAAGATCGGTTCATGTATGCGTTCTACCACGACGACACGTACTACGTCCATCAGGGCAGCGTCGGTTTGATGAAGCTTGCGGACGACCAACTCCAGGTGCTTCCCGGAGGCGAAAAGTTCGTCGCGGAGCGCCTCCAGGTGATGACGCCGATAATCGACCCTGAGAGACCCGGGAGCACCGGAAAGTATCTGGTCGTGCCCTTCACCGGCGGGTTGTTCGTCTATGACGGCACAAGCTTCGAACCCTTCCACACTGAAGCGGAGGCCATGCTGTCCGCAGCGGCTGTCTACAAGGGGACGACCCTGCCCAACGGTACCTTTGCCCTCGGAACCCTCTCGGGCGGTCTGTTCATCATCGATCAGCAGGGTGAGCTTCTGCTCCATCTGGACGACCGGTCGGGATTTCCGAGCAACACCATCATGGCTGTTCTCGCGGATCGACAGGGGACCCTCTGGGTCGCCACGGA
This sequence comes from Rhodothermales bacterium, assembly GCA_035512315.1. Taxonomy (GTDB): domain Bacteria; phylum Bacteroidota; class Rhodothermia; order Rhodothermales; family DATKEJ01; genus DATKEJ01. Next base: position 3,554 of record DATKEJ010000196.1, read on the forward strand.
GGGAGGCATATCTCTGCTGGAGACGCCGTCGCCCCTCTCTCGTTATACCGCCGACAACGGGCTCCGCGGTTTCGTCAGCGAAATCATCCGGTTCGAAGGCACGCTTTACGTAACGACGACGCAAGGGATTTACTTCCTTAGCCCTGAGCAGCGGGCTTTTCTTCCGGTCATAGGCATGGCCGCGGGCGGAACGCAAAGCTGGTATTTCGAGGAAACGCACGGACAGCTGCTCGTTGCCACCGCAACCGGTGTCTATCGAATCGTCGGCGACAGAGTGGTCATGGTCCGCCCGAATACTGCCGACGGTTTCAATTCAGCCCGCCTGCTACAGTCGAGACTGGACCCCGATCTGGTTTGGGTGGGACTCCGCGACGGGCTGGCGGCACTGCGCTGGCAGGACGGGAGGTGGGTCGATCAAGGCCGCGTGCCTGGCGTCGACGCCGCCATAACCCACATGGTCGAGGAGCGGTCCGGGGATCTTTGGCTCGGTTTCATTTCGCAGGGTCTGAAACGGATGAGACTGACGGGCCCGAATTTGGAATCGGCGGTACTGGAAGACTTCGACGCTGAGGAAGGGATGCCGGAGGGAGGAGTATCGGTGTTCGAAGTCGCGGGCGACATCGTTTTCGCGACGAAAGACGGCATCTTTCGGTATGACAAAACGACTGAAAGGTTTAACCCCGACACCGTACTCGCAGCGGTGTCGTTCGGTGGCTCGCAGGAGGAGTACAGCTTCGAGGAAGACTATCTCGGCAACATCTGGATCAATCTAGGTCGTGAATCGGCCCTCTTGAGGCGCCTGGTGGACGGCTCTTATCTGAAAGAACAGACGCCGCTGCTGCGCTTCGCCGACGTCCCCGCCTCCTTTATCTATTCGGAAGACGACGGCGTGGTCTGGTTTGGAAGTGACGGCCTCCTTGTTCGATTCGATCCCAGGGTACCGAAGAATTACGCGTCCGGATACGAGGCCGTCGTACGCAGGGTCACCGCCAGAGGAAACGAGGTGGTTTATGCCGGTGCGGGAGCGGACCTGGCGCCCCCACGTCTCGACTCCGATCGAAACGCCATTCGTTTTACCTACGCAGCACCTACGTTCGAGGCGCCGCGAGCAACCCGATATCAGACGATTCTCGAAGGCTTCGACGAGACCTGGTCAGATTGGACAAACGAGAATCGACGCGACTATACCAACCTGCCCGGTGGCAAGTATACGTTCAGAGTCAAAGCAAAGAACATCTACGAACACATAAGCTCCGAGGGATCCTTCCAGCTTAGCGTACTTCCCCCGTGGTACTCGACCTGGTGGGCCTGGCTTCTGTACGCGGCCGGGGCGGGGCTCTTGGTCTTCGGCCTGGTTCGAGTCCGGACACAGCAGCTGCAGGCACGTGGCGCCGTCCTCGAGCGGGAAGTCCAGGAAAGAACCGCCGAGCTGGTAAAGCAGAAGGAGCGGATTGAACAGGCCTACGAAAACGTCGACCTGTTGAGCCGAATCGGTCGGGACATCACCGCCACGCTGGAGACGAAAGCGATCATTGACACGGTGTATGAGAGCGTGAACAATCTGATGGACGCTTCGGTGTTTGGCATCGGGCTCTATGATGCGGAGACCGAGTCAATCCACTTTCCGGCCACCAAGGAAAAGGGCGAGACCCTTCCTCCGTTCTCGTACGACATGTCCGACGAATCGAGACTTGCGGTCTGGTGCCTGAAGCACCGGGAGGCGATCTTCATCAATGACTACCCGAGAGAGCACCAGAAATACGTGCCAGAGGACTCTGCTCCGCTGGCAGGGGAGTCCCCGGAATCGATCCTCTATCTTCCGCTTGTGTATAAAGACGAGCCGATCGGCGTGATTACGGCGCAGAGCTTCCGAAAGCATGCCTACACTGATTATCACCTGAACATCCTCGACAACCTGGCCACCTACACCGCTATCGCCCTCGATAACGCCGAGGCGTACAGACGGCTGAACGAAACGCTCGAGCATCTGCGCCTGACGCAGGAACAGCTTATAACGCAGGAGAAGCTTGCCTCCCTCGGCGCTCTGACCGGGGGCATCGCCCACGAGATCAAAAACCCGCTCAACTTCATCACGAATTTTGCCGAGGTCAACAAGGAGCTCGCCGACGAGCTGGAAAGCGAGCTTTCGACCAGGAAAGACAGCAAGGTCTCCGAGATATTCGGCGAACTGTCAGACATTCTTTCCAACCTCAAGATCAACGCGGCGCAGATCAACCATCACGGCAAGCGCGCCGACGGCATCGTGAGAAGTATGATGCAGCACGCGAGCGGCGCGCTGGGCGAGCGCCAGCAGGTTGACGTCAACCAGCTCGTCGAAGAGTACGTGAACCTGTCCTACCACGGGATGCGGGCGAACGTACCCGACTTCAACGTGACGATAGTGAAAGAACTCGAGGATGGTTTGGGCTCCACCGAAATGGTTCCGCAAGACATCGGGCGGGTCATGCTCAACCTCCTGAACAACGCCTTCTATGCCGTCAACAAGCACGTCAAAAGCGCCGGGCAGGGCTATGAGCCCACCGTCACCGTCCAGACGAGACGGTCGATGGGCGGCGTGGAGATCACCGTTCAGGATAACGGCCAGGGCATGCCGAAAGAGGTGAAGGACCGTATCTTCGAACCTTTCTTCACCACTAAACCGACCGGAAGCGGAACCGGTCTGGGACTTTCTCTGAGCTACGAGATCGTCACCCAGGGGCACGGAGGCAGCATCCATGTCGTCTCGAGGGAAGGGAGCGGGGCGAGCTTCACCGTTACCCTTCCGGCAACCTGACGTTCGATCGGATAGGTCGGCGATGATTCAGCGTCTGACGCTCCACGCCGAGAGGCAGACCTCCTGACGTCGGAAACCTGGAACCCCTCCTCGCTCGGCCACGAAGATCACTTCGTTTTGATGTCTATCTTCGCTCGTTCGGGGCAGGCCTGGAACTTAGAACTTGGAATCTCGAACGTCGAACCGTTTTGACCGAATCCATCATCATAGGAATCGTCACCGTCGTGGTGCTTGGGATAGGATCCCAATGGCTCGCCTGGCAGATCCGCGTACCGTCGATCCTGCTGCTGCTGGTAGTCGGGTTCCTGGCAGGGCCGGTCTTACGCCTGCTGCCGCCGGATACTTTGCATGGAGACTGGGTTCTGGCCTTCGTGTCGCTGTCGATCGGAATCATACTTTTCGAGGGCGGACTGAATCTTCGCCGATCGGAGTTGCGAGAGGTCGGAGCACCGGTCCTCCGTCTCATCACGGTCGGTGTACTCGCGACCTGGGTGCTGGCCGGGCTGGCTGCGTATTATATCCTTGGTTTCAGTGCCGCCATGTCGGCCCAGATCGGGGCGATACTCACGGTTACGGGGCCGACCGTCGTAATCCCGCTTCTCCGCCACGTTCGGCCACAAGGGCGCGTCGGAGCGATCGCGAAATGGGAAGGAATTACGATCGATCCGGTTGGCGCGATACTTGCCGTGCTGGTTCTGGAGACCCTGCTACTCGTACATCAGTCGGTAAGCGCCGGCGGTGAGTACGGTGTTCTGGAGCTTGTGGGGCATGCCGTCGAAGGATTGTTTCTGATCCTCCTCGTCAGCGTCGCGATCAGTATCGCGAGCGCCACTCTGCTCATTCTTCTGCTTTACCGCCGTCTCGTGCCCGACTACCTGCAGTCCTCGGTTGCACTTATGATGGTTGTCGGCTCGTTCGGTCTATCGAACCTGCTGCAGGCGGAGTCGGGGCTCCTGCAGGTGACGATATTCGGCATCATCATGGCAAACCAGCGATGGGTGACGCTCCGCAAGATCACTGAGTTCAAAGAGAACCTCCAAGTCCTTCTCATCGCCTGTTTGTTCATCGTACTGAGCGCGCGTCTGGAGCTCGATGCGCTCGGTTATATCGACCTCAATGCGATCATCTACCTCCTGGTCATTATCGCTCTGATCCGCCCGGCCTCAGTCTTCTTAGCCACCGCAGGAACGCGCCTCAACGTCGCCGAGAAGGGCTTTCTTTCCTGGCTCGCGCCGCGGGGAATCGTCGCGGCTGCGGTCGCGTCCCTTTTTGCGTATAAGCTGCGGGATGTCTATCCCGACGAGGCCGTGCGATTGGTCCCGATCGTCTTCCTGATCATTGTGGGCACGGTGGCCGTTTACGGGATGTCGCTTTCGCCCGTAGCCCGCTGGCTTCGTCTCGCTGATCCCGATCCGCAGGGGACAGTGATCCTTGGGGCTCATGCCTGGGGTCG
>DATKEJ010000197.1:0-4058 GCA_035512315.1 Rhodothermales bacterium
CTCCTCGATTCGCCGCGCCATCAGGAATGGGTTCGAATTCCTCAGGGCGACAGGGAGATACACGCATTCCTCGTCTATCCGGAACGCGCAGACAAGGCGACTTCGGTCGTCGTCATCCACGAGAATCGCGGTCTGAACGACTGGGTACGCAGCGTAGCCGACGAGCTGGCGCGAGCCGGATACATTGCGATCGCGCCGGATCTGCTCTCCGGAATGGGGCCCGACGGCGGAAAAACGGCCGACTTCCCCGACAGCGACGCCGCGCGTGAAGCCATCTATGCGCTCGACCCCGATCAGGTCACGGCCGACTTAAAGGCTGTCGCTGAGTTCGCGAAGTCCCTGCCGGCTGCTAATGGGGAGGTTACGGTGGGCGGATTCTGCTGGGGCGGCGCCCAGACGTTCAGGTTCGCTACGAACTACCAAGACCTCGACGCGGCGATCGTCTTCTACGGAAGCGCCCCGTCAGAAGGATTTGATCGAATTACGGCGCCGGTGTACGGTTTCTACGGTGGGAACGACGAACGAGTTAACGCCACGATCGAACCCGCATCCAAGACAATGAGCGAGCTCGGGAAAAAGTTCGAGCCCGTCATCTATGACGGGGCGGGTCACGGATTCATGCGCCGCGGACAAGAGGAGGGTGCGTCTGAGGCCGATTCTACGGCTGTGCGTCAGGCTTGGGAACGGTGGCTGAACCTGCTTGGGGATTTCGCGTACGCCGAATGAGATGTCCCAGCGTAATTCGAAGGTCACAGCGTCTTTCAACCCCGGCTCCCGATCATGCAGTTGACAGCCGGCATACGTCGCGGTCGATCTCTCTGGATTCTCCTTGCGTGTCTTGCAGGAACCCACAGTTCGCTCTGTGCGCAAGCTTTCGATGTCGGGAGCCGCCTGCAGTTGTTCGTCGACTCGGTCCTCATCGATCGATTGGACGGCATCGAACTCCGCCTTCACTATCCCATTCTTGCCGCTCCGTCATCGAATCCGCCGTCGGCCGGGCATTACGCGACTGTAATCAAGGATGGCGATACGTACCGCCTGTATAATCGGGGTGGCGGAAAGGCTGCGTACGACGGTGACCCCGTGGAGCACACCGAGTACTTCGAGAGCTCGAACGGTATTGATTGGACGAGGCCGAACCTCGGTCTGTACGAGATAAACGGATCGAAAGACAACAACGTGGTTCTTGCACACGACCCGCCGTTCAGCAACAACTTCTCACCATTTCTGGATTCGCGCGTCGACGTCCCAGCAGAGGAGCGTTATAAGGCTCTTGCCGGCATACGGGAGAGCGGGCTTGTAGCCTTCGTTTCGCCGGATGGAATCCACTGGTCGAGGCTCCGCGACGAGCCCGTATTCACAGAAGGCATGTTCGACTCACAGAACGTGTCATTCTGGTCGGAAGCGGAAAACAAGTACGTGTGTTATTTCCGAACGTGGACCGGCGAGGGATACACTGGCTTGCGCACCATAAGTCGAACGACCTCTCCGGATTTCATTCACTGGAGCGATCCCGTTTATCTCCAGCCAAACGAGCCGGGGGAGCATCTTTACACGAACGGCACGCATCCATACTTCCGGGCGCCCCAGATCTATGTTTCGCTTCCGACGCGATTCCATCCGGATCGTGGCAACGCAACCGACATTCTACTCATGACGTCGCGCCGAGGAGGGTCATTCGACCGGACCTTCAAGGAGGCCTTCATCCGGCCAGGGCCGGGGTTGGCCCGTTGGGGGAATCGTGCAAACTACGCGGCTCTGAATGTAGTGCCGACGGATACAGCGGAGATGTCGATTTACGTTCGCGGGCGTCGATACACGTTGCGAACGGATGGATTCGTATCGTTGCACGCAGGATTCGAGGAGGGGGAGGTTGTGACTGTGCCGTTACTTTTCGACGGCTCGCGCCTGGAAATGAATGCTTCGACGAGTGCCGGAGGACACGTGCTCGTCGATATGCTTAGCGAGTCCGGCGACCTCATCGCGGGATATGAAGCTTCGATGGACGACCGAATAGTGGGCGACGGCATCGCGCTGCCGGTCGTGTGGGATGGGAATGGAGATGTCGAGCCACTCGCCGGTGTGCCCGTCAGGTTGAGATTTCGTATGCGGGAGGCGGATATTTATTCGATTCGATTCCAATAGGTTATGCTTACTCCGAGATTCGCACCTGTGCTTAAGACTAGTTTCATCGAAGAATATTGGGAACGCGGATGGACCGTCGTCGAAGGCGTGTTCAGTGCGGAGGAGACCGATCGTGTGGCCGCCCTTGCCACCGGGCTCGCCGAAGACAATCTGAAGAAAGAGGACGCCCTTGCCTCAAGTGTCGACGAAGACGATCAGGGTCGGCCACTCCCCAGGAAAGTCGATTTTCCTTTCCTGCTCCACGATGCGTTCCGTGAGTTCGTCATGAGCCCGCGCCTCAGGAGGATCATTTCCAACCTCATTAGCGCCGAGCCGTATCTCGTGGTCGACCAGATCTTCATGAAACCGCCAAGATTCGGCTCCGCCAAGCCGTACCATCAGGACAACGCCTACTTCCGATGTCATCCCGACGACGAAGTGATAACGGCCTGGATTGCGCTCGATGATGTCGATGAATCGAACGGCTGCCTAAGGTATATCGACGGGTCTCATCGATTTGCGATTCTCGACCATCACGCGGTGTCCGGCGAAGGGCACCATCTTGAACCGATCCTCGCGGGCGTCGACATGCGCCGTGAGTCACTTGCACTGGTCAGAAAGGGGGGTGTCGTCTTCCATCATTCGAAGACGCTTCACACATCCCACAGAAACACCTCAGATCGATGGCGGCGCGCTTACGCAACGCACTGGGCCGGAGCCGGCGTTACCAGCGAGACCCACACAATCGACAACGCCTATTTCAAAGCACACAGGACGCTCTATGATCGCGCCCTGACGAGGGTCGCCGAAACCTGAGTCCACAGAGATCCTTGCCCGCTTAAACAAAGGAGTTGACGTATGATTACACCCGGCGAATCGATCGATCCGGGCGCGTGCATCGGGCACGTGCATCTAAAAGTCTCCGACCTCGAGAGGTCGCTCGCTTTCTACTGCGGAGTGCTCGGGTTCGATCTCGTACAGCGCTACGGGTCCCAGGCCGCGTTCGTGTCCGCCGGCGGATACCACCACCACATCGGCCTGAATACCTGGGAAAGCCGCGGTGGCTCGCCTCCGCCGCCCGGCAGCACGGGCCTATATCATGTGGCGATTCTGTATCCCACGCGAGCGGCACTCTCACGGGCGCTGCTCCGGCTCCGCGACGCGGGGGTTGCCTTGGACGGGGCTTCCGATCACGGAGTAAGTGAGGCCCTTTACCTGCACGACCCGGACGGCAACGGGCTCGAGCTGTACTGGGATCGTCCAAGGGACCAATGGCCCAGGTCGAACGACGGAACGCTCGCGATGGTCACGGAGCCTCTGGATATCTCCTCACTTACGTCTGCTGCATCGGCGGCTTGAGGGAGAGTTCCATATGGCGGGACCCAGGCGGAGCGGACTCATCCTCGTCCTGCTGATATTGGCCGGCGTCTTGGTCCTCGAGGCGACGGTGCGGTTTGCTTCAGGCTACGAGCTCGGTCGCGTACTGTTCATCGAGGCGACGTTATTCATGTTCGCAGCCGCCCTTCTGAATTCGATTGCTCGACGTGCGGATCTATCCGGACGGGCTCGAACGGCAATCCGTGTCCTCTCCGTTGCATTCGTTCTCGGCGCCATCCGGTCTGCGCTTTGGTTCGCCGGTCTCGAGGTTCACTGGGCGAACTTGGTGATTCTTGTGATCGGCCTGGCCTTGTTCACAATGTGGTGGCGGCGGCGCGGACGATCCTGATCGATACTGGATGCGGTGGACAAACCCAGGTCGCGGTTTGCATTACATTCCGAATGTGACGCACATCAACCCTTCTTTTGACATGCATCGACTCATTCTCACCGCGGCAGTAATCGTGCTTGCCGCCGCGCTTCCGTTGACCGCACAGATTCAAATTACGGCGATATCGGCGGGGCACCTTGTTGATCCGGCAAGTGGCACGGCGACT
>DATKEJ010000198.1:0-4775 GCA_035512315.1 Rhodothermales bacterium
CGCTTCCCCTGAACACGGCCGATTTCTTCGACTTCTCGCGGGACCCGTCGAACTTCGATGCAGTTCGAGCCATCCACGTGAACGAAGTGTTTCCCAACAAGGACGTCTCCGCTGAAACAGGCACGGCCCGGCTCCTTCCGACGTTCGACGTCTTCTTCGACCCCCGCGTGCCCGGCCCGTACAACTACGGCACCGACGTCGGCAAGTTCGCCGTGCCCGCCGATCGTCTCAACGTCTGGGGAGGAATGATCCAGCGCCTGCCGGAAGGATACACGGACTTCGACATCAATAACGTCGAGTTCGTCGAGTTCATCTTCAGCCCGTTATCGCGCGCCCCTGGAAATGATGCCGGGTCGGATGCCAGGCTCATCATTGATCTCGGGTCGATCTCGGAGGACGTCATCCCGAACGAGAAACTCAACACGGAAGACGGCCTCACCTTGTCGAATCTGGATCGCGCGCCGACCGATCCGTTCAATCTGACCCGCCTTTCCAGCGGCATCCAGGACGCAGTGGTAAACGTCGACCTCAGTTTACGGAAGACGGAGGACGTCGGTCTCGACGGCTGGCCCTCGATAACCAACGCGTCGCCCCCGTACGAAATAACGGAACACGATCGATTTGCCGAGTACGTCGAAGCTGTCGGGGCCGCGTTCGGACAAAACAGCCCCATCTATCGACGCACGAATCGCGACCCGTCGCGTGACGACTACCACCACTTCCGCGATCCTTTCTACGACGATCCGGAGTTCTTCACCGACGAAGAACAAGGCCTCCTTCAATACAGATTTACGCAGTTCTTCCCCGGGTCAGAAGCGAACTCGTTCGAGGGCCAGCGAGAAATCGTCGGCAACAGCCCCCCGCTCGTCGGAAACTCGAACATCCCCGACACCGAGGACCTTAATCTCAATGCCACGCTCGACACGGATAATCGCTATTACCAGTACATCATCCCGTTGAGCAAGAGTGAGCTCGATAGACTCTCAGAGCCGCAGGAAATCGAGGACGTCGTGATCACGAAAATCAACGGCGTAAATCCGAACGACTCGCGCCTGACCTCCGAGTGGTACCAGGTGCGCGTACCCATCAGGAAGTGGCAGCGACGCGTCGGAGGGATCACCGATTTCAATCTCATGCAGTCGATGCGGATCTGGACGACCGGACATACGGAGCCGATCACTCTCCGCTTCGCTTCGCTCAAACTTGTCGGGAGTCAGTGGCAGAAGTCGGAAGAGGTGGGCAACGTGATCGATGTGGGTTCGGCGATCGCGATCTCGACGATCAACAACGAGGAAAACCCGAACTACCTGATCCCGAACGGAGCCATCCGAAGCCAGACGCGCCTCACGACAGGCGTTCAGGAAGCTCGCGAGCAATCGATGGTGCTTCAGATGGAGGATCTCCGACCCGGAGACGAGCGCGCCGTGTTCAAGCCGTTCACCAGAAACCTCGACATGCTTAAATACGACAATATGCGCATGTTCGTGCACGGCCATGGCGACGGCTTCGATGCCCGCGACGACCTGCGCATATTCGTCCGGCTCGGGCTCAACGAAGACAACGACTATTACGAATACGAGCAGCCCATCACGCCGTCGGATCCGTTTTCACCCGATGCCGACTCGGTGTGGCAGACCAACATTCCCATCGGCTCCGATGTGATAGACATGAACTCGGTTAATATCGAGCTCAGCCGGTTTAACCAGCTCAAGATCGAGCGCGACGACTCGGTCGCCGCAGGCGTCATCTCCACCAACGAGATTTTCCCGCGCAGTACCGACGACAGGTTCTATGACTTCGCGCCTCCCGGAACCCAGCTATACCTGAAGGGAAGTCCATCGCTCTCTGGAGTGACGAATATCGTCATCGGCGTCCGGGCGCCCGACGGCAGCACCAAAATCATTCGCGCCGCAGAACTCTGGTTTAACGAGCTGCGGGTGACCGGCTACGATGAGAAAGCCGGAACGGCGGCCATCGCCACAGCCCAGATCCGCCTCGCCGACTTCGCGAACATCAGTGCAAACATTCGAACGCAATCGGACGGCTTCGGCGGCCTTTCGAGCGGCCTCGGTACACGCGAAACGAGCGACATCAACAGCTGGTCCCTGACCACCTCGACGAACCTCCACAGACTGATGCCGGAACAGTGGGGCTGGAACCTCCCGATAGCGTTCTCCATCCGGGCGAACCGGAGCACGCCCCGGTTCTCTCCCGCCAGAGGCGACATCCGACTCTCGGAGCAGATCGCTCAAGTTGAGGAAAATGCTGATCTTACGCCGCAGGAAAAGCAGGAAGATATCGACAAGATCCTCGACGACGCACGCACCGAAAGCGTGACGAAGTCGATCTCCGTTCCAATCTCTAAACGGGGTTCGGGGAGCTCACTGCTGCGTTATACGGTCGACGCGACCTCGCTCAATTATTCCTACTCGGTGACCGAGAGCTCGAGTCCTTCAGCAGCCTTCAACGATTCCTGGAGGTGGTCAGGCACCGTTTCGTATCGCGTATCGCCGCGCACGACGAAAACGTTTCGCCCGTTCTTTTTCCTCGATCCGATACCCGTGATCGGCTTGGTGAGCGGCCTTCAAATGAGCTACCTGCCTCAGTCCCTGACGGCGTCGGCCACCGCGAACCGCAGCTTCACCGAGAACCAGGAACGCTCGCGCCTGAACATCATCGAGGGTTCGACTGCCGAGGATTCGCTGCGGTATCAGGAAGCGCTCCGCTATCCCGTTCGCCAAACGCACACGCTTACTCATAATCGCAATTTCGGACTCCAGTACAATCCGTTCACCTTCTTGAATCTTGGCTTCAACTCCGGGGTGAATCAAAGCCTGCGCTCCTTCAGCGTCGACACGACCTTCAGCGTAGCTACGTTCGACAGCCTTGGATTTCGAGTGATCGACAATATCCGCCTTCAGGAGGCGATCGACGGCGGCCTGATCGTCGACCCAAACAACGCGGTGGAGTTGAGCGAGCTGAACCCGATTCCGTTCACTGACGCCTTCACCAAGTTCTTTGCCGAGGACGTTCGAACCGACCGTTCGGAGGAGGCCTATACCGCCACGTTTCAGCCCCGCTTCGACCGTATCCGATCTCTGACGTGGCTGACCGTCCAGCCCGTAGCGTACAGTTCGCGATTCCAGTGGCAAAACGGCCCCGCCGGTACCCAGACAGGCGCATCGGTGTCGAACAACGTTTCGCTGCGCGGAGGCATCCGTCTGTCGCCCCAGGAGTTCTGGCGCAAGTTCGGCTTTTACACTACGCTGGAACGCCAACAGCAACAAGCCGACGATCTGAAACGAATCGAGAAATCGCAACGGGATCAGGAGAAGAAGCGGCGGGAGGATGCCGAACGCCGCAGAAAAGAAGCCGAGGAGAAGGGTGAGGAGCTGCCTGAGGATGCTTCCACGACCCAAGACTCGACCGACAGCGGAGGTTTCAAGCTTCCGTTCCCCAGCATCTCGCCGGTCGGCCTGGTACGACGGACCATCCTCGCGCTGACAAGCTCGCGCGACATGTCGCTCAACGTGTCGCGAACCTGGAGCGGCACGTCCGGACACATAAGGGGCGGCTTCAGCCTTCTCGACGGCCTGGGTGGTAACGGCCCCTCTCTGGGCTACAGGCTCGGCTTCAACAGATCCGTGCCGGCGACGACCCAGTACCGATACCTCGACAATCCGAGCCTCCAGATAACCGATCGGCTGCAGGACGCCACACAGTGGGGCGCAAAAACCGATTTCACAATTACGACTGCCCTTCGCGTCGACCTGTCGTGGGATGCTCGCAGTGACGTTCGTGAAGACGTCACGTACAGGATGCCGCTCCCCGATCTCATCGAGTCCACCGAGTCGGAGAGCGGAACCAATCATTCCTCTGTCTGGGCTTTCGGTGGATCGTACATCCGGTTTTATGAGTCACAGCTCGAAGCCTATCTGCAGGATGCCGCCGCGGCGGCGGGAAGTGGTCAGACCGTGATCGACGACGCCAACCAGGATGGCAGGGTCGTCTTCGCCAACGAGACCATCGTCGACGACTTTCGCGGCGCGTTCTCCAATTCGCTCGGAACGGTAGGCGCCAACGGCTTCATGCCCTTCCCCCTCCCCGGCTGGTCAGTCACTTACACAGGACTGACAGGCTGGCCCTTGTTCTCCTTCTTTGCACAGTCCGTCACCCTCAGGCACTCGTATAACGCCACGTACGACAGCGACTACAGGACCAACGCAAAGGCGGGACTGGACGAAGACGGCAATCCAGCTAAGGCGCCGCCCATCACCCTCCAGACTGCTGACGGGCCGAGAAGCATCACGTACGTCATACCCGAGCTGGAGCAGGGATCAGTCAGGATCAACGAGCGCTTTCAGCCGCTGGTCGGCCTCGACCTCACCATTAAGGGAGGCGTGCAGTCATCCGTCACGTACAGTAAGAGCAAGTCCGTCTCGCTGAGTACCGGCAACGCCGACGTGAACGAGAACTCGACCAGTGACTGGTCATTCCGGGCGAGTTTCTCGAAGCGCGGGATGCGAATCCCCATCATCACGAAAAGCCGCCTTCAGAACACCGTTCGATTCACGCTCACCGTTTCGAGCGCAAAAAGTGTCGAGCGCCGCTTCAGGCTCAAATCCGATCTCGAGGACTTCCTGCGCAACAACACCGACAGTGAAACGTTCTTGAGCCCACAGCTTATTCAGTCGAACAGGAGCACGGTTGAGCCGCGAATCTCCTATGCATTCAGCTCGAGAATATCGGCGGACTTCTTCGTCAGGTACGAGCAT